>JBCAWP010000040.1:0-13904 GCA_038534535.1 Pseudomonadota bacterium | reverse complement strand
GCGCGCCTTGTCGGACGCGCGAAGACCGGCAGCCCGTTGCCGTGATGGCTTTGAAGGCACCGGCGTACTCGCCATCGCAGCCTTAAAGACAGGAAGCAGGTCTGCCATCGGCACCGATATCGATGCCGACAGCGTGGCCATTGCGCGCGAGAACGCCGAGAAGAATGCCGCCGCCGGTGCCTTCAAAGCCATCACGGCAACGGGCTGCCGGTCTTCGCGCGTCCGACAAGGCGCGCCCTATGATTTGGTCTTCGCCAATATCTTGGCACGGCCGCTCGTCCGCCTGGCCCCAGACATTCGGAAGGTGACCCGCCCAGGCGGCACGATTATCCTATCTGGCCTTCTGACGCACCAAGAACCGCAGGTTCGGCGCGCCTATGAAGGCCAGGGACTTTGTCTCATCGACCGTCTGCACAAAGACGTCTGGTCGACGCTCGTCTACCGTAAGCAGACGATCCGTTAGTGTCCGGCGCGGCGCGCCCAGCGGGCGTTACGGCGGGCGAGGATCCGGGGCCGCTCAGCCGGCGGCGCGGCAACCTCTGCCGGCCCGCTGATTTCATTCACGAAAGGCTTGCGTTCGTTCGTCGCGATCAGCGATTGCGAAACCGTCTGGCTCGAAAGGTTCTGTCTCATCTTAATCATCCTCTTTGCTGCGGCGCAGCATTTCAATACTGTTGTCGAGATAAGCGTTTGAAAGCTAAAGAGAACGACTGTTCCTTCAGGAAGCCCATGCAAAACCGCATGACCCATCTTAGCGGTTTCTCAACACTCTTTTCGCGGCTACAATCGCTCCTATGAAACAGACCTTTGATGTGCGTGGCGGCCCTGCTATTGGCCGAGAAAACCTTCCAACGCTTCGCGCGGCCCTCACGAGCGATGCGATTGATTTCTTCTTCGTTCCGCATGAGGACGAATACCAAAATGAGTATCTGCCAGACTCAAACGAACGGCTCGCCTGGATCTCCGGATTCACCGGTTCCGCTGGCAGCGCGCTGATCGGGCGAACCGAGGCGATCCTCTTCGTCGATGGGCGCTATACGCTCCAAGCCCGCGACCAGGTCGACCTAGACCTCTTCCAAATAGAAGGCCTGCCAGATCCTGGCCCCGCGGGGTGGATCCGCACACGCGACTTGTCAGGCCGGACAATCGCCTATGATCCACGCCTTGTGAGCCCGAAAGACGTCGCAATGCTTGCCAACGCCGCCGATCAGGCTGGGGCTTCCCTGAAAGCGCTCACCACGAATCCCATTGATGAAGCCTGGGCAGACCGCCCGGCGGAACCCCTGGCGCCTGTCATTCCCTACCCCATCGAATTTGCCGGGCGCTCATCCGCCGAAAAGCGTGCGGATATTGCGAAGGACCTCAGGGAAAAACGCGTGGACGCAACCATCGTCACCGCCCCATCATCCCTTGCCTGGCTCTTCAATATTCGGGGCGGTGACGTGATGTGCACACCCCTGCCCCTCGGCCGTGCCATCGTGAAGGCCAATGGGCACGCTGATCTCTACCTTGCGACCGAAAAAGTGACAGAAGACCTGCACATCCATTTAGGGAATGATGTGGCTCTGAAGCCGATTGAGGCGCTGGAAAGCGACCTCAAGGCTTTAACCGGTCAGTCCGTTCTCCTCGATCCTACCATCGCATCGGCGTGGTTTTTCGATGCACTTGAGCAGGCCGGCGCCACACTCATCCACGGGCAGGATGTTTGCGCCTTGCCCAAGGCGAAGAAAAACGCTGCTGAATTGGACGGAACGCGCGCGGCCCATATTCGGGACGGGGCCGCCTTGACGCGCTTTCTTCATTGGCTCGACACCCACGCCCAGTCCGGCAAGGTGAGCGAGATCGATGCGGTCACCAAACTCGAAGCCTTCCGCAATGAAACCGGTCAATTGAACGACCTCTCTTTTGAAACGATCTCTGGTGCCGGCCCAAATGGGGCGATCGTCCATTACCGCGTCTCGACCGCCACCAATCGGCTTCTGGAGCGCGGCAGTTTATTTTTGGTCGATAGCGGTGGTCAGTATACAGACGGCACGACCGACGTTACGCGGACGGTGCCAATTGGATCGCCATCCCAAGAAATGGCACGCCACTATACGTTGGTTTTGAAGGGGCATATTGCCATGTCCGCCGTCCGGTTCCCGCCCGGAACGACCGGCACACACCTTGATGTCCTTGCCCGCCATGCCCTTTGGCAGGCCGGCCTCGACTACCAACACGGCACAGGCCACGGCGTTGGCGTTTATCTGGGCGTCCATGAGGGCCCGCAGCGTATCGCCAAGCCGTGGAACCCGACGCCCCTCGCGCCAGGTATGATCGTCTCAAACGAACCCGGCTATTACAAAACCGGCGCCTACGGTATCCGCATCGAAAATCTGCAAACCGTCACGGAACCGGCGGATATCCCCGGTGGTGAAATCGCTATGCTCGGCTTTGAAACGCTTACCTATGCCCCGCTGTCGCGCGCCTTGATCGAAACGGATCTACTGACAGACGCTGAGCGCGCTTGGGTGGATACCTACCACGCTGATGTTCTTCGAAAAATCAGTCCTCATGTCGACGGTACTGTTAGACACTGGCTCGAAGCCACCTGCGCGCCACTTTAAAGGAAACGCAAGCGCCTCAAGCGTCTATCAGCTCAAGCCATTCCGCCTCGGTCATCGTTTTCACGCCAAGGGACTCGGCCTTTTTCAGCTTCGATCCTGCCCCGGGCCCGGCAACAACCAGATCCGTTTTAGCCGATACCGATCCGGAGACTTTCGCGCCCATGGCGGTGGCGCGCGCTTTCGCTTCGTCGCGGGTCATATTTTCTAATGTTCCGGTAAAGACGATGGTCTGCCCGGCGACCGGACTGTCGGACGCAGCCGCTTCGGCCGGAAGGATTTCGACTTCTCCTAAAAGTGCCGCCATCATATCCAGATTATGCACCTCAGAGGCAAACTCGATCAGTGAGCGTACAGCCGTCTGGCCGATGCCATCGATCGCAGCGAGATCGTCCGCAGCCAGATTTTCAGTGGCGTCCCTGGCCTGAGCCGCAGACAGCACCAACGACCAGAATGATGTCCATTCCACAAAATGCCGGGCAAACAGCCCCGATGTTGTCTCGCCGATATGCCGAATGCCGAGACCATTCAAAAACCGAGCAAAGGGGATCGTTCGCCGCGCATCTATGGCAGCAATCAGCTTCTTCGCCGAGACCTTTCCAAATCCGTCCCATTCCGCAAGCGGCGACAAGCCCATTTCGGCGATACGGTCGTCTAACCGGAAGATGTGCTGCGGCGCTGTCACGACGCCCTTCTCATAGAAGAGGGCAATCTGTTTCGCCCCAAGCCCATCGATATCAAGGGCCTTGCGTGACACGAAATGCTTTAACCGCTCCACCACTTGGGCCGGGCAGGTTAGCCCGCCCGTACAGCGCCGGCGCACATCGACACTCCCGTCCTCCGCAATGTCACGCACCGCGATGGAGCCACATTCAGGGCAGACCTCCGGCATTATCCAAGCTGGCGGCCGGCCCGGACGGTCCGCATCGACCACACCCAGGATCTGGGGAATAACATCCCCAGCGCGTTGAATGATCACTGTATCGCCCGGGCGCACATCCCGCCGCGCGATCTCATCTTCATTATGCAAGGTCGCGTTCGAGACGACGACCCCGCCCACCGTCACAGGCGTCAAGCGCGCCACCGGTGTCAGTGTCCCCGTTCGGCCAACTTGAATATCGATCGCTTCGAGGACCGTCGTCGCCTTCTCCGCCGGAAATTTATGGGCAATGGCCCATCGCGGCGCACGGCTCACAAATCCGAGGCGGGCTTGCCAGTCCAGGCGGTCAACCTTGTAGACGACCCCGTCGATATCATAGCCGAGGCCAGCGCGCGCCGCTTCGATGTCGCGATAGGTAGCCAGCAATTCATCGACAGACTGACAGTTGCGGAAGCGCGGATTGATTGAAAAACCCCAGCGCCCCAGCGCCTTGACCGCATCGGTTTGCGTCTCGGCAATCGGCGTGCGCGCAGCCGCCCAGGCATAAGCGAAAAATCGCAGAGGACGCGCCTTGGTGACGCTGACATCTAGTTGGCGTAGAGAGCCCGCCGCGGCATTTCTCGGATTCGCAAAAGTCTTCCGCCCGGCTGCGCCTTCGCGGTCGTTCAGCGCCGCAAAGTCCGTATGGGACATATAGACCTCACCGCGAATTTCGATGCTGTCCGGCCATCCCTCGCCCGCGAGCATCGCCGGCACGTCTGCAATTGTCTTGGCATTCGCCGTCACATCTTCACCGACTTGACCGTTACCCCTCGTTGCGGCGCGCACCAGCCGGCCAGACTTATAGAGAAGGCTGAGCGATAGACCATCAATCTTCGGTTCCGCCGTAATGGCGATCGCTTCTTCTGAAGACAAACCAAGAAAGCGCCGGATCCGTGCAGTAAATTCAGACACATCCTCATCATTGAACGCATTGTCGAGAGACAACATCGCCTCGCCATGCTCAACCTTTGAAAAGCCATCCGCAACGGGCGCGCCTACCTGGTCCGATGGGCTATCGGCTCGTTTTAGATCAGGAAACCGCACCTCAATCTCCAGGTTTCGGCGCCTCAGAGCGTCATAATCAGCATCTGATAAATAGGGCGCATCATCCTGGTAATAGGCCGCATCCGCGGTTCGAATTTCAATGGTGAGTCGCGCCAATTCCGCTTTCGCCTGGGCTTCGGTCAGGTCCTCTACGGAAATCTCGCCGGTCTGCATCACCGCTCCAATAATCGTACAGCCGCCGCACGCGCCTCCTCGGTCACTTCCGCGCCAGACAGCATGCGCGCGATCTCTTCAGTTCGCCCCTTTGCATCTAAGACATGGGCTGTGGTCTGTCCAAGTCTTCGTCGTCCGGCAGACTTTGCGATCCGCCAATGGATATCCGCCGCGGCGGCAACTTGCGGGCTATGGGTAATCGCGAAGACTTGGTGGTGTCCCGAAAGCGACTTCAGTCGCGTGCCAATGGCGTGGGCGACAGCGCCGCCGACGCCTTGATCCGCCTCGTCAAAAATTAGTGTCGCAGATCCCGTCGACGCGGCAGCTGAGGCGCAGGCGAGCGCTAACGACATCCGAGCGAGTTCCCCACCGGACGCGATCGTGCGCAGCGGTCCAAATCCCCCGCCCGGATTTGTCTCAACCTCTATTTCCACACGATCAGCGCCGCGCGGGTCGACGTCCTCTTCGGCGAGGGGCTGAACGCCAACACGGCACTTTACGGAACCGAGTTTTAAAGGTTTCAGCTCGCGGTGGACCGCGTTTTCAAGCCGGCGCGCTGCCGCCCGACGGGCTTCGGTCAAGCGGGCCGCCGCAGATCGCCACCGCGCCGCGGCCGCCGTCTCCATGGCTATGGCTTTCTGAAGTCCCGCGTCACCCCGTTCCAGCGCAGCCATTTCGTCTTCCAAGGCGACAAGTCGAGCCGGCAGCGCATCTACGTCAACCTGATGCTTTCGGGCGGCCGCTCTGAGGGCAAAGAGGCGGGCCTCAGCGGCCTCTAAAGCGGGTTCGTCCACTGTCGCCTGCGCTGTTAAGGCGGCAAGACTGGCATCGGCTTCCACCACTTCGATTGAGGCCCGCTCGAGGGTGGCCGATAGCTCTGAAACTTTATCCGATAGACCCTGCGGCAGTTTGTTGACCTGGCTGATTTGGTCGGCAGCCCGCGCCGCCCGCCCGAGTGCCCCGCTCACCGTCCCGCCACCGAGGGCTTCCTCAATCTCCGACAGTCCCAAATTGATCCTGGCAGCGGCCTGGGCCGCAAGCCGAGCGGCGGCGAGACGGTTCGCCTCCCCTGGCTCCGGCGATAGGGCCTGCAATTCCGCGATATTATGCTCCAAAATATCCTTATGCGCCTCACTGTCGGCGATGGCCCGCTCGAGCGACTGCCGGGCCGCACGCGTGCTTTGCAAGGCCAAAAAAGCGGTCTTATGGTCTGCCAAGAGGGCGTTTGTGCCTGCAAACTGATCGAGCAAATCGCGGTGCCGAGACGGGCGCGCCAATCCCGCCGCCGCATGTTGACCATGCACTTCCACCAGTTCCTGCCCGATCTCTGCAAGGAGCGCTGCGGCCACCGGCTGGTCATTCACAAAACTTCGCGCGGCGCCGCGTACCGGGACAATCCGTTTCAGGATCAGAGCGTCATCGGCGCAGCCATCAAGGCCCGCCGCTTCCATCCGACCCCAGACAGGATGATCTGCCGCAATATCGAATGTCACTGACACGACCGCCCGCGACGCGCCCGGCCGCACAAATCGCTTCTCCGGTTTCAAGCCGATCGCGAGGCCAATCGCATCCAACAGAATTGACTTGCCCGCCCCCGTCTCTCCGGTCAGACCGACAAGGCCGGGACCCGCGTCTAGGTCCAAACGGTCAATCAGGACAAAATCAGAGATCGAGAGCGCACATATCATGCGCGCCTTGTATCATGAGAACAAAACTAGAACAAGCGCGAAAGCAATCCGCGGCGGCGCTCCTCAGGAATGTCATTTGGATCGAGGCCTTCGCGCACCATCAGGCGATAGGCATCTTGGTACCAGTTGGTCTCAGGGTGATTATACCCGAGCACCGCAGCCGCGGCTTGGGCCTCGCCGCGCAGGCCAATCGACAGGTAAGACTCGACAAGCCGGTAGAGGGCCTCCGGTGAGTGGGTCGTCGTATCATAGCCGGTGACAACGGTACGAAACCGATTAATCGCTGGTAGGTGCTGATTTTGCCGCAGATACCAGCGGCCAATCTCCATTTCTTTGCCTGCCAGCTGGTCATTCACCATGTCCATTTTCAGCTGCGCATCGCGGGCATATTCGCTCGTTGGATACCGGCGCATGATCTCATCAAGGGCCCCCCGCGCGAGCTCCGTTGTGCGTTGGTCGCGGCCCACATCAGTGATCTGCTCGAAATAGCTCGTCGCGATCAGGTGATACGCATAGGGCGCGTTTTCACTGCCTGGGTTCAACGCGACGTATCGCTGGGCGGTTGAGATCGCTTCATCGTATTTGCGAGATTGGTAGGCCGCAAAAGCGCTCATCAGCGTCGATCGCCGGGCCCACTCCGAATAGGGGTGCTGGCGCTCCACCTCGTTGAAGAGAACGATCGCGGCATCATAGTCTCGCTGGTCCATCTCTCGGGCTGCTTGATTGTAAAGCACTTCCACGGGCCGCTCGATATAGGCCCTTTCAGCGCGGCGGCTGTTGGACGAGCATCCCGCGGTCAATGCAATCGGCAAAGCCACGAGTCCGATTAGCGCAACGCTTTTTACGGATGTCATACTGGATCCTTTCTCGCCCAATGGACTTCATGTCCGGAGTATTGCCGTGCCCAAAGCCGGCCCACAAGCCTTCTGCCGCATCTGTGATCACCGATGACTCACATCTAAGTGATATCGACCCGCGCGAACGTCATTCGCTTGTGACCGCACTTTCTGCGCATGAAATGTGAAGATGATCTGAAAGCGAGAAGCCTGATGCCCTACGATAGTGACGACGTAAACATAGACAAAGTCATTGGCGAACGTATCCGTGAACGGCGCATTTCGATGGGGCTTACCCAAGATCAAATCGGCGATGCCCTTGGCATCTCCTATCAGCAAGTTCAAAAGTACGAGACAGGCACCAATCGCGTCAGCGCGAGCCGCCTGTTTGAAATTGCCTGCTTGCTCGAAGCGCCCGTCTCAAATTTCTTCCCCGGCGAAGCCGGCGCGTCAGATGGCCTTGAAGGTGACTTCGCCCCGTCTCGGCACATGATTGAACTTGTCCGAAAATTCTCGCGGATCGAGAATCAGAAGATCAGATCAGGGATATTGGCGCTGGTGAGATCTGTCGCAGACGAATGCGCAGCTGACATCAATGCACTCGCAGATGGGCATGCCTCGGCGGCTCCGAGCCGGGCTTAAGCGCCAAGCGAAATTTCCCTATCTTGCGTGGCGGGCACAGCAATGTCTGCCGAGCTCACCTGATCCCAGCACCAGGCCGACGGCGTCTCGAGCAGTTTACGGACAAGGGTCTGATTGAGCGCATGGCCGGGCTGGTAAGCTTCATAACGACCGATGATTGGCGCACCAGCCAAGGCGAGATCGCCAATCGCATCCAGCAACTTATGTCGCACAAATTCGTCTGAGCAGCGCAGGCCATCTGGATTCATCACTCGGTCGCCATCGATCACGATGGCATTGTCGAGCGAGCCCCCGCGCGCCAGCCCGCGCGCACGAAGCATTTCGACATCACGCGAAAATCCAAAGGTCCGTGCAAAGCCCAGATCATCGCTAAACACCCCGGTCTCAAGACAGTACTCAGCCGTCTGAACGCCAATCGCTTCACTGGGGAAATCAATACACGCCTTCAGCGACAATCCATCCGCATCGTTCGGCAATAAGCAGGCAGATTTTTCGCCCATCTCAACATCGATCCGCGACGTGATGCGGATGGAGCGGCGAAGCGCGGATTGCTCGCGAAGGCCCACCGCCTCAATCAATTCACAGAACACCGTCGCCGACCCATCCATGATCGGGACCTCGGGCCCATCAATCTCCACGAGCACATTGTCGAGACCGACACCGCGAAATGCCGCCATCAAATGTTCGATCGTTGCCACAGTGTCACCACGGACATTTCCGATCGTCGTACCAAGCATGGTGTCGGTCACAGAACGGGCCGTCGCAAGTATGGGCTCAGCGCTCGCGTCAAGGTCCGTTCGGACAAAGGCGATCCCAAATTCAGCTGGCGCGGGTTTCAGTCGAAGTGTTGCCGATCGTGCCGAATGTACACCGATGCCGGCACACATGACTTGGTCTCGGATTGTTGTCTGGTAAGCCACTCAAAACCACCCCTAAACACACACACTACACTTCCCCTAAGGAGCGAAGATGCGCGGGGTAGTCCACAAGCTCAAGACACGGATTGTGTCGCATTATTGCAAGTGTGCAGAATGATTGGCGGGGAATCTTATAAGCCCCGCCAAACCTAGGCATCGCGGTCTGACTTAGTGATTAGCCGACCGCCGTAAAAATGCCGGGATCTCTAGATCGTCGTCGTCAAACGGCGCTGGGTCCGCGGCCGGCGATTCGCTTTCGGCGCTGACCGGCGCCGCGGTCTCGTCGGTTGGCTCGGCCTCGCTTTCAGCCCCGTTGCGCCGCCATCCAAACAGGTTGGAAAAGCCAGTATTCACGCCATCGCCATCATCGCCTGCCTCAGCCGGAGCCTCGGGCGTGCTCGGCTGGACTGTCACAGTCGGCTGAACTGGGGCGCGCGCGAGTACGGCATCGAGGGAGACTTGTTCTTCCCCCTCCTTGCTCTCGATATGAGCCGCAGGGAGGTCTCGGCCCTCAAAATCACTCCGCGTATCGGTTTCCGCTGGCGGCGCACGGTGCGGTGTTACAACGACCGGCGCCACAAAATCGTCTTGCGGGTCGGCCGATTTTGGCGTCGCGGGCGGAGTGGCGGCAACAGCGCCTTGGCCCACACCCGCTGCGACAACAGAAATCCGAAGCCGGCCATTCAGTGTTTCATCAAACGCCGAACCGATAATGACGTTGGCATCAGAATCCACCTCTGACCGGATCTCATTCGCCGCCTCATCCAGCTCGAAGAGCGTCATGTCGTATCCGCCCGTGATGTTGATAAGGACACCCTTGGCGCCTTTCATCGAGACATCGTCTAGAAGCGGATTATCGATGGCGGCGCGGGCCGCCATTAATGCGCGACCTTCGCCTTCGGCTTCACCCATACCCATCATAGCCGTGCCCATGCCGGCCATAACCGCCCGCACATCGGCAAAGTCGAGATTGATCAGGCCCGGCATGACCATGAGGTCCGTGATCCCGCGAACACCCGAATAAAGCACATCGTCGACCATGCGGAAGGCATCGGAGAACGAGGTGCGCTCGTTCGCGATCCGGAAAAGATTCTGGTTTGGCACAACAATCAGCGTGTCGACGAATTGACGAATGTCCTCGACGCCTTCCTCAGCGACTGTCATCCGGCGTGCGTGCTCAAATCCAAAGGGCTTCGTCACGACGCCGACGGTCAGAATTCCAAGCTCGCGGGCAATTCGTGCCATCACGGGGGCTGCGCCGGTGCCGGTGCCGCCGCCCATGCCAGCCGCGATGAACACCATATTTGCGCCTTCAATCGCCGCCTCGATCTCGGCGCGCGACTCTTCGGCCGCCGATGCACCGACTTCTGGTCGGGCGCCAGCGCCAAGGCCGCGCGTCGTCTCCGGACCGAGTTGAATTTTCGTGGCAGCGTTGGAGCGCTCAAGCGCCTGCGCGTCGGTGTTCGCGACAATAAACTCCACGCCCATCAATTCGGACGCGATCATATTGTCGACCGCGTTGCCGCCGGCGCCGCCGACACCGAGGACTATAATTCGTGGGCTAAGGTCTGTTGTCATGTCGTCCGCCTAATCACTCTACAAATACTTCGCCAATCGCCTCTGGCACGCTCAACATGCCGTCGGTGGGCTAAAGGGAAGTTAAGCGGACCTCGTTCCGATCAGAAATTTTCACGCAACCAATCGAAGGCCTTGTTCACAACTCCGCCCGACACACCACCGGGGGCGAGTCCGACCGGCCCGGCTGTACGCATCGCGTCCGGCAGATCCGCCAGAACATAGGCTAGCAGACCTGATGCTGTGGAAAAAGCGGGTGAGGCATAGTTTTCGCCGAGTTTGTCAGCCGCAACGGGGCGTCCAAGCCGCACGGGCATGCCGAGAATGCGCGACGCCGTTTCGCGCACGCCGGCCAGCTGGCTCGCGCCGCCGGTGAGAACGGCCCGTCTCGGCAACACCGACTTCAATTGAGAGCTTTCCAGAAGTTGCTGAACATATTCCAGCGTCTCTTCGATCCGCGGGGCGATGATTTCAGAAAGCCGGCGCTTTTCAAGGCGAACCGCTTCAAGCCGGCCATCGTCGCCAAGCTGCGGACACTCAATCCGCTCGGCGTGACCCGGCGCGTCCGGGTCGGTTTGCCCATGGACTGTTTTCAACCGCTCAGCCGCCGCAAACGTTGTGCCCAAACCTTGAGCGAGGTCAGCGGTCACATGTTCGCCGCCGGCCGGTACAAGTCCGAGCCAGGCCGGAACGCCATTCATGAAAATCGACGCCATGGTGACCCCTGCCCCCAGGTCGAGACAAACGGCGCCGTTATCACGCTCATCCTCGATCAGGGTTCCCATGGCGGTGGCAATGGCTGAGGGTACGAGCCGTTCGACTTCCAGATGCGCGCGCGCCACACACTCGACGAGGTTTAAAAGCAAGCTGTTCGGGGCTTGGACAAGATTAACAAGCACGCCGAGACTATCGCCATGCATACCGCGCGGATCGCGCACGCCATCTTGGCCATCAATCCGATAGGCCACCGGGTGGGCCGTCAAAACGTGGTGATCCTTCAACGCCCCGCGCGCGAGCGCCGCCGCTTCGACCCGTTTCACATCGCGCGGACCAACCGGCCCGCCCGACAACGGTAGATTGGCCGACACGAGGTTACAGACGAGTTTGGGCCCGGTAACCCCGAGAATCACGCGTTCGATCCGCTCCCCGGCCAGACGCTCGGCATCTTCCACCGCGAGCCGGACAGCCCGCTCCAAACCCTCAAGATCTGTGATCACACCGTTCTTGAAGCCGCGTGATTGCTGTCGCCCACCGCCCAGAAACACAAAGCTGTTCGGCCGATCAGGATCTCGCCGCCCAATTAGACAACTGACCTTGGAGCAGCCAATATCGAGGGCAGCAATCAAAGCGCCAGGCTTCGGCAGGCTACGCGCCGCCGGCAAACGGTGCTGCGGCCGGCTCATTAGCCTTCGTCCGATCCGGACAGTGTCGATTCTGCCAGGCTCGGCTTCAGGAACACTTGGTCATCATGTCGAATGTCGATCGAGTGCAGTGGCCGCGACAGGATCTGAGAGTCGCGGTCCATGAAGGCAAGCCGACGAAGGGCCGCTGGCATGGTCTGATCCCGCGGGAGATGCGCAATGATGCCCGTGTCGAAATAAAGGTCCCAGCGTTCCTCGGCCGCGCGGCGCGCAAGCTCCACGCGCTGCGATAATTGCGGGAACTCTGCCAGCGCTTCAACGAGACCGGGCGCTGCGGCGTCCGCACCATCGCCCGCCACATGAACAAGGCCGGCGGTCTCAAGCGTCTCGATATCGTCGGGCATGACCCGGCCGAGGCCATCAACGACCGCCCAGCTTCGACCGTCATTGAACAAGGCAACCGGCTCAACGGCATCGGCCAAGATCAGAATATGATCCGGCCAGAACCGATGCACCTGCACGTTTACAACGAGCCGTGTATCTTCGAGCCGGTCCCGGATGACATGCGGATCGGCGCGGAACATATTCTCGCCCGGCTCCACAAGTGCCGCGAAGCGAAGGTCTTCGGCCAAGTCGTCATTCACGCCCTCAACCGAGATATATTTGACAGCAAGGCCCATGGAGCGCGCGGCGGAATCCACCATGTGACCCGCCCGGCGCTCGAGCTGCGACATAGACCCGCCCATCCAGGCGGCCGCGGCCACGATTAGCGCGGTCAAGATCGCCAGACCCAACAGCACTGACGACACGCTAACCGGCTCATGGGGCACGAGCTCGACTTCCGCGCGCTTTCGATTGCTGGCCTTCTTCGATGTTTTGGTCATCTTTGACACGAGGCATCCTCAATCATCCAAGCTACAAGATCGGCAAAGGAAAAGCCGCAATACTCCGCCTGTTCCGGCACAAGCGATGTCGGCGTCATTCCGGGCTGCGTATTGGTCTCAAGGATCACAAGTCGGTCCTTTGCCTCGTCATAGCGAAAATCCGATCGCGACACGCCGCGGCAGCCGAGCACCTGATGGGCAATGAGCGCGGCCTCCAGCGCACGCTCCGTCACCGCTTCAGGCAAGTCTGCTGGCACGATATGGCGCGATCCACCTGCATCGTATTTTGCAGTGAAATCGTAAAACTCTCTTAACGTCGTAATCTCCGTGACCGCGAGCGGACGGTCCCCCATCACGGCCACCGTCAGTTCGCGGCCGGGGATGAATTCCTCCGCCATTAAATAGTCCGAATAGGCCCAGTCATCGGCGAGAATCTCGCGCGCCGGGCCGTTTGCCCCTTCGCGCACAAAGACGATGCCAAAGCTTGACCCTTCGGCCACTGGCTTAATCACGTAAGGCGGGTCGAGTGGATGCGCAGCGGCCGCCTCGGCACGCGTCACAGCCTTGTCCGCTGCAATGTCGAGGCCGGCCTGGGCGTACACCGCTTTCGACTTCAGCTTGTCCATCGCCAGGGCTGAGGCGAGCACACCTGAGTGGGAGTACGGGATCCGCAACCACTCAAACAGGCCCTGAACGCACCCATCCTCGCCCCAGGGTCCGTGCAGCGCGTTCAGAATCGCATCCGGTTCTGCACGCTTCAATTGCTCGGCAAGATCCGGCCCTGCATCAATTGGCACGACATCATAGCCCGCTTCTTCCGCAGCCGCCACGACCGCCCGGCCTGACGATAAAGACACTTCGCGTTCGGAGGAGAAGCCTCCAAAGACGACGGCGACGCGCTTCATGCTCTGCTCCTATACACCCAGCAGGATCAGCCATCGCAGCCAATTAAGCCGGGCATGTGGCCAGTTTTCAGCACGCCGCCACAAGGGCGAAGAAAGGGTTAATCGGGGCGCCGAAACCGGCCGATCCGCCGCACTTCCCAACGCAGCTCCACCCCACTCGTCGCCAGCACGCGCGCCCTGACAAGTTCGCCAAGGGCCTCAAGGTCGGCCGCGCTCGCCTCGCCCGTATTGATCAGGAAGTTGCAGTGCTTTTCGGACACTTGCGCGCCACCGACAGTCAGGCCCCGGCACCCGGCCGCATCAATCAACTTCCAGGCCGAGCGCTGGTTCGGCGTTCCGGGTGGATCAGGATT
>JBCAWP010000039.1:0-14011 GCA_038534535.1 Pseudomonadota bacterium | reverse complement strand
CTGGTCTTTGTCCTCCAGGCCATCAATCTTGAAGGCATGTCCCGCTATGTCTCAATCTTTGCGGGCCTGGAGGACAAAGACCAGCAGGAAGGCTGTGAAAGCCATGGCGAATGGCAGGATCATCCGCGCGGCATAGAAAGCAGAGACCGGGCCTGGTCCGCGCAGGCCGGCACGTTGCAGGTTCAACTGAACATTCGGATCCTCAAGGAGCGTCTGCAGATTCAGCTTTTTATTGAGATCGGCCGCAAAACCCTTGGACTCGCGCTTAAGGGACTTGCCTTCAAGCTCAGCACGGCTCTGCCGGCGGAGCTGCTCGCGACGGTTCGTCACAGACTTCAGTCGCGTGTTCAGCTTGTCGCCCTGCAGGAGCGGTGCAGCCACCGTCATCGCTGTTGCAAAGACAGCAACGCCCGCCAACACCGACGCCAGATTGGCCGGGTTGGATACAATGGACGAGACTTCGGTGACGATCGACAAATGATAGTCCTTTCAGAGGGTTACATGTCGAAGTTGATCATCTTACGCATGACCGTGATGCCGAGGAGCAAGAGCCCCGCACCAATGGTCAATTGCAGGTGACCTGTTTCGGTCGTGAAGAGGAGCATGACGTAATCGCGGGAGGTCATATAGACCATGGTGCCGACAACGAACGGCAATGCGCCGATGATCATGGCCGACGCCTTGGCTTCAGACGATAGCGCTTTCACTTTCTCACGCATCATACGCCGGGAACGGATCACCGTAGACAGGTTTCCGAGGGCCTCAGAGAGGTTGCCGCCCGATTTGGATTGAATAGACAGGACAATAACAAAGAAGTTGATCTCCGGCAGCGGGACCCGTTTGTAGAATGCTTGCAGAGCGCGGTCGAGATTACCGCCCATCGCTAGATTATCCGTGAGCCGCTCAAACTCCGGCCCAAGCGGTGCAGGGCTCTCCCGAGCAATAATCCGCAGACACTCAATAAGTGGAAGACCGGATCGCACACCACGCACAATGATGTCGATGGCGTCCGCAAACTGATTGGTCATTTTCTTCGCGCGTCGACCCGCAAGGAACCCTAAGAACCAGCGCGGGAGACCGAGGAAACCGGACACACCAGCGGCGATGACAACAATCACCTGGGACTTGTATTCAACACCGCCAATTGTCAGCCCTTCGGCGCCTGACATGAAGACGAGGCCCGCCAGGACCACACCGCAGATTGCGGACATGACCCAAAAGCTCGACTCTGACATACTGAGGCCGGCCTGGGCGATCTTCGATTTGAGGTCATTGGCTGTCGAATCGGCGCGGCGCTTCTCACCATCTTCGCGAAGTTTCGCGAGCATTTTCTGGGTTTCACGCTTGCGCGCATGTGACTCTTCGTCGGCGCGATTGCGCTGGCGCACCTTGCTGCCGGTCTCGCCCGAAGCGACGAGCTTCGCGCGCTTCTTCGCAGCCTCTTCGCCGCCGCCACTCGTCAGGGCAATACCGACGCCGGCCACCGCAATAAAGGCCAGCAGCGCAATGCCGTAGGTGATCATATCGTCCTGGCTCATGCGTGACCTTCCAGGGCGTCAAGGGCCGCGCCGAGATCTCGCTCGAGATTGAAGTAACGCGCCCGCTCCCAGAATTTTGGACGGCCAATGCCCGTCCCGCGGTGCTGGCCAACCAGCTTGCCGTTTTCGTCCTCGCCGTCGATCTCATAGGTCAGGACATCCTGGAGAACGATCGTGTCCCCTTCGAGCCCCATCACCTCGGTGACATTGATGATACGGCGAGAGCCATCACGCAGACGCGTTGCTTGGACCACAACATCAACTGAACCAACAATCATTTCACGGATTGTCTTTGCCGGAAGGGAAAAGCCCCCCATCGTAATCATGGATTCAACACGGCTGAGAGCTTCGCGCGGGGAGTTGGCGTGGAGCGTTCCCATTGAGCCATCGTGGCCCGTGTTCATGGCCTGCAAAAGGTCGAAGGCTTCAGGCCCCCTCACCTCACCCACGATGATCCGTTCAGGACGCATCCGCAGACAGTTCTTGACGAGGTCACGCATTGTGATCTCACCAGATCCCTCGATGTTCGGGGGCCGGGTCTCAAGACGCACAACGTGGGGCTGTTGCAATTGAAGCTCGGCGGAGTCTTCGCAGGTGATGACGCGCTCACCGGGATCAATAAAGCCGGTCAAACAGTTGAGCAGCGTCGTCTTACCAGACCCCGTACCGCCGGAGATGAGCACATTACAGCGCGACCGGCCAATGATCCTTAGGAGTTCCGCACCGGATGGCGAGATCGACCCGAAATTCACCAAATCGTCGAGGCGCAGCTTGTCCTTTTTAAATTTCCGGATGGTAAGGGTCGGCCCGTCAATCGCGAGCGGCGGCGCAATCACGTTCACACGAGACCCATCCAGAAGACGCGCGTCACAGATCGGCGAACTTTCATCGACCCGGCGGCCAACCTGGCTCACAATCCGCTGACAGATGTTCATGAGCTGGGCATTGTCCCGGAAGCGGATATTGGTCCGCTCGATCTTACCCGCAACCTCGATATAGGTGATGTCCGCACCATTCACCATGATGTCGGCGATATCATCCCGGGCGAGCAAGGGTTCCAGCGGTCCGTAACCCAGAACATCGTTACAGATATCATCGAGCAGGGTCTCCTGCTCTGCGATCGACATAACGACGTTCTTGATCGCGATAATTTCAACAACAATGTCCCGGATCTCGTCACGGGCACTTTCCTGGTCCAGCTGGGCGAGCTGGCCAAGGTCGATCGTGTCGATGAGCGCGTTGAAGACCGTTGTCTTCGTTTGGTAATACTGTTCGGACTGCGTGTTGACCGCATATTCCTTGGCGGGCTCTGGCGCCGGCGCAGGCTTTGGTTTCGGAGGCTTCGGCTTTGGAGGCGGCGGCGCAGCTGCGGCGGCGGCCGGCTTTTGAGCCGGCGCCGGCGGCTGGGGCGCCGCTTGCGGTTTCGGCGCGGCGGGCTGGGCAGCCGCTCCGGGGGCACGCTTACCAAAAGACATCCATCAATCCCTATTCGTCGACCTATTTGCCCATCAATTTCTGAATGAAGGATTTCTGTGGGGCAGCAACGACCTGGCCGGTAAGCTCGGATGCAAGGTGATTGATCGCGAGTGACGACTTGGCGTCGGGCTGGGTTTCAGAAATCATCTGACCATTATTGGCGGCCGTGCCAAACAGGTGCGGATCAAACGGCAGCACGATTTCGGGCTCAACGCCGATTGCCGTTGCAAAATCCTTGATCGGAATTTCCGGGCGCTTCGGCACATCCGCCATGTTAATCACAAGTCGCGGTGGGTTATCATTTGGTCGCTGACCTTTGAGAAGATCGATAATGTTCTTCCCGTTCCGGAGCGATGCGAGATCCGGCTGACATACAAGAATGACCTCGTCGGAAGAGAGCAGCGTTGACTTCAACCAAGTCGACCAGCCATGGGGCAAATCAAGCAGGACGAAGGGCACCGTCCGGCGCACTGTTTGAATGACGGCGTCATAGGATTCCGGCGGAATATCGTAATCATCCGTGACACTGGCCGGCGCGGTGAACAGTGTCAGGCGTTCGGTCGCCTTCGTCAGCAGGCGGGAAATCACGGCCTCGTCGGTCCGCTCCGGCGCCAGCAAGGCATCGGCAACGGTTTGGGTGCCCTCCTGGTTAAAGTCGAGCGCCGTCGTCCCGAAAGACAAGTCGAGGTCGATAAGCGTGGCATTCTGGCGTGCGTTTTCGGAGATCGCCCACGCCAGATTGTGCGCGATGGTGGACGCGCCGACACCGCCCTTTGCGCCGACAACCGAAACAGATTTCCCGAGGAATGGCGTTTCGGGATCAGCAAACAGATTACCAATCGCGCGGATCACGGCGAGTGGCTTGACCGGCGGCACGAGGTACTCACTGACGCCGCGGGACATCAATTGCCGATAAAGCGCAATATCATTCGCCGCACCGATGACCATGACCTGGACATCAGGGTCACAATATTGGGCCAGCTGGTCGATTTGCGCCAGCATCTCCGGCGCCGATGCGTGTGACTCAATCAGGAGAAGGTTTGGCGTGACATTTTCCTGCAGATATTCAATGGCGGCCGGGATCCCGCCAGAAATCGACTCGACGTCTGCTCGGCGCATCCGCCGATCCCCCGCCACCGTCTCGACAAGCTCTGCCGTCGCCGCAACTTCAAAAAATGCTCGGACCGAGATCGCGGGAATCGGCCGATCGCCCTGGTCTTCTTCGGGCATGTCGATGGCAGGCTCGGATCCGCCTTCCGTTATCGGTGCGGGTGTAGCCACCTCATCACTCACAAACTCTTCAGTCACCGGATCTTCAGGCAACGTCTCAGACCGCAGATCATCGGCCATGTCGTCGAAGTCAAACTCGAAGTCTTCTTCGGTCAGCGCCGTATCGTTTGCCATAACGATGTTGCTCCCTATTGGGTCTGCGCCGCGACAGCGTCAGACACCGCCCCGGACTCACCTGTGTTTCGCTGTGATGCAGTCTGTTCGCCGCGGCGCCACTGCTCAAACGTTAGCTGACGACGCGCGGCGTCCCCTGGGCTGATTGGCCGTGTACCAAGCAAATCACCAGGATCGGCAATCATCGCCGCCATATTTGTGCGGACCGAGCACCCGAGATTCGACAAATCGCCGTTGGATCGCACATTGCTTATATCGATGTCACCGAGCGACTGGCAGTTTGGCGCAATCGCTTCATAACGCTTGAAGGACAGCAGGACGCGCATGACGCCGTTCTCTGATGGTCGCGCGCCCCCGCTAATTTCTTCGTAATTCACACCGCTGGCGAAAGCGATTTCACGGGCCGTTGCAATCGCGCCGACGGCAAATTGCGGATCAGACCCCTCCTCCGGCAAAAGCATCGTCAGCGGGCCGTGGCCCACCGCTTTATAGTAGCGAAAGAAGGATGACATCGCGTCACGATCTTCGCGCGGAAGATCGCTCGCGAGAGGATCAAGCGTTATCTCCAGCACTTCAGTTTTGGCACGCACGTCTATCTCGTGACGCTCCAGCATCGGCGTATCAAGATACTCGACCGGAACGGCTCCAAGACCACTGGATGAGCATCCCGCTGCGAGGATAATCGCTGTGGAACCAGCTAGTAGAAGTCCAAAATACTTTGTCATCTGTGCAGGTCCTATTCCTCAATAAATCCGACGGGGGCGGCATACTCTTCGATAGCGACATCGCGTTCGCCGCGGCCATAGAGCCGGTTCAGCTTGCCAAGAAAGACGGTGCTGGCATCGCTTGCGTTCGCGAACCCCTCATCCGGCGTGCGGAACTCGCTCGGCGCACCCGGCTCGACGAGATAAGGCGTCACAATGATCACAAGCTCGGTTTCTTCGTTGATGAAATCACGCGAGCGAAACAACGCGCCAAGAACGGGTACATTCTGAAGACCGGGAACTTGGTCGATCGTTTGGCGCGTGGTGGATTCAATCAAACCCGCGATCATCATGGAGCCACCAGACGGCATCTCCACCGTGGTTTCCGCCCGCCGGACCGCGAGCGCCGGGATTGTGAGGGTTTGCCCCGCAATCGGTTGCCCATCTGGACCAATGCTGAAGCCACTGGAGCCCTGGAATGCACCGAGTGCGGAAAGGTCGGAAACCTCCGTCGACAAACGAAGGGAGATCCGCCCCTCAGACAGGACGATGGGCGTAAAGCCAAGCCCTACCCCGAATGGGCGGAATTCAATCGTGATCTGACCGTCTTGTTGTCCGACGGGAACCGGGAACTCACCACCGGCGAGGAAGTTCGCAGGCTCTCCCGAAAGGGATGTGATGTTTGGCTCAGCCAAGGTGCGCACGAGACCAATCCGCTCAAGGGCTTGCAAGGCAACCCCAAGGCTGGACTGTTCATCTGTCCCCTGAACAAGATTTGTCAGAACACCCGTCGCGCCAAGACCACCAAGGGCTCCACCCGCAACATTAAATGCGTTGGACGAGTTCAATCCGACCGTGTTCGCAAAAGGCGCCGCCGGAACCAGGACGCGCTCACCATCCAATGGTCCACCGACAATCTCTTCGATCCGCTCGCCTTCAAGCTGGCCAAAGGACGTTGAACCATCGAGGTTAATCCCCAGCTGTTTGATCACAGAGCGTTGCATCTCAACGATCCGGACCTGAAGCATCACCTGGTCACTGGCGCCGATCTCTACCATGTTGATGACGCCGGCGAACGGATCGTCCGGGTCGTCTTCTATGCCGAGATAGGCCGACGCGAGTTGAACAATCTGGTCAGATTCCGCCAGGCTTCCGACGAAACCGGAAAGAATAACATTGCTGTTTACCGCTTCAGCGGTGACACGGGCATTCGGAACATATTTCGATATAAGGTCCATCAATGCCGTCGTGTCTGGCTCAACGCGGATTTCGAGGTTCAGCATCTGGTTTCCGTTGCGGTCGAAGACGAAGGCATTGGTCTGACCGACACCGACACCGCGGAAAATCATCTGCTTGGCTGTCTGAACGGCCGCGTCAGCGATCGTTGGGTTTGTGATCACAATGTCGGAGGCCGGGGAATCGAGATCCACGACGATGGACTTATCGAGCCCGATGACGATCTGACGGCTCATATTCGTCTCGCCCGCCTCGGTGATATCCACCGACATCATGTTTTGCGCAGTGGCCGCCGACGCCGAGACGGCCGCAGCGATGGCGGCCGATACAGCGAAAACACCGGTTCGGATATTTGTCATTACCTACTCCTCACCGCCCGCATTTGATTCTCGGACCCGCCCATTTCGGAAAACTGTCACCTGCCCCGCCTCTCGGCCGGCTGCGAAATCACCTGCGCGCGAAATCACCGTGTCGCCCGCCGCCACCGCATCGACCATGCTGCGCAGCGCCAGGGAAATCGTCCCCTTCTCCTCAGCGAAAGCGAGGAGCGCAGAATCATCCGGCGAGAGTTCGAGCGTCGCAATGGACCCGATGGCTGTGTCCACACCTTCAATGGGCGCAAGGGTCTGATCAATCGCAAGAACGAGGGCGTTCTCCAGAATGACCGTACTTTGAACTTCCGTGACGACACGATCAGCGGTCTGGCGTTCAATTTCATGGGTCATGATCACATCTACGCGATCGCCAGGCAGAATGAAGCCGCCGGACGCCGTCTCAGCGGAAATTTCGACGGAGGCCGCCCGCATGCCGGCGCCTAACATCGCGGCCAAGACCCCAGTTTCTCCCCGGGGGAGCAGCCGCGCAGAGACGATGGGTTCGTTCTCGAAAATCGGCATACGCACGACGTGACCGACTAGATCGTCGATTGCCTCTGGCGATACGTCCTTTACGAGATAATTCGGGTTGAGGGAGGCTTCTGGCCAGGACGCCCAACGGAAGTCCGCAACCGTCGTAACTTCGCCAATCCGCATTTGGCGGGCGGCAACAAGCACGTCGGCCTCTGGGATTTCAATAAAGGTTTCGACCGGCTCGGACTGGGTAGGCACCTGGGTCGCGACCGCAGGCTCGGTGGCCGCATTTCTGAAGAGGAGCGCGGCCCCAATAGCTGCGCCCGCCGCCACAACAATCGTCAGTATTCTCAAGATCGGAGACACGGGTCGTGACCTTCCTTCATGCAATTACGAGGTGTATTGCCCCTTTTGACACGCCAACGCTCGCATAAGGGGCCTAAGGCATGGTTAACCGAATTGACTGAAACGGCTTAAGAATTCGGTAAACAATGGGGAGTGCGGCAGGGCGTAGATCGCCCCGGCGGCGATTGCGACACCGTACGGAATCCCTGCGTCCGATGCGAGGACGGATCTTGCAAAGCCCGGCGCGATATCCGCCGGCACGGCCTTGCGTGCAAGCACAAGAACAATTGAAAGAAGACCACCGGCGAGCGCCATTCCAAAGAGAAACGGCAAGATTCCCTCTGGACCCATCCAGAGGATCACGGCTGGGATCATCTTCGCGTCCCCGCCCCCATAGGCGCCGACAGCGAAAAGACCGAAAGAAACAACAAAAGCAATAAGTCCCGCGAGGAGATGCCATCCGGTCAGGGAAAGGCCGAGCCCCCCGACAAGCGCCGCGGGCAGAAACAGCGCGGCGATCGAGATGTTCATCCAGTTCGGGATCGTCAGCGTCCGAACGTCCTTCGCAGCGGCCTGGAGGCAAAGCCCGATGAAAGCGAGTGAGAAGATACTGGAAATCATGGTGCGCGCCCCAATGGTGATAAGCTTTGCGGACACCGTCCCTGAAAGTCTTGAAGGAAACCTTGACGCACAAGAAAGAAGCCGCCCCGGTTTCCCGAGGCGGCTTCCGTTCTCAAACCCTTGCGGGTTCGCTAGCGACCTTATGGTGCGCCAGCGCCGTCGATTTCGGTCGAGATCGTTTCGAACTGCGTAGAAACGCTAGAACCGACGTTCGTCACAGCAGCGATGATCACAACAGCGATCAGAGCAGCGATCAGGCCGTACTCAATGGCGGTCGCGCCAGACTCATCTTTCAGAAAACGAGCAAACTTTTGCATTGGAAACTCCCATCATGCATGTTGGTTACGTTCCGGCTGTAACCAATATTTGTTTCCGGAACAGCCTGGACCCTACCCCTTTGAACTAAATATCGAGTGAATATACGAAGAAATATTCCTAATGTTTATTGGCATTTCATTCATACTCTTTGTCCTTGTATTCATTTATATATTATATACCGACGACACGGCTTCGCTCATAAATAATGTGGGATAGAATCGCCTGGGGGCAGCTGCCGCGTCTCTCTCAGCGCTCTCTCGTGCCCATCCTGCGAGATCACACCTCTTAGGAAACCAGAAACCATATTGGTCGATGAAAGGAGGACATCCTTAGTCGGAGTGCCCTGATCCATGCGTTTCACATCTACGGTCGTCCTATCGGCCCTCCTCGTCATCTCAACGGCCTTGAGCGCCAGCGCTCAGCAGATCAATGTGGAAGCCAATAAGAGCTTGGCTGTCCGGATTAGCAAGGGTGACGCGGCCAGTGTTGTCATCGGAAACCCAAATATTGCCGATGTGTCAGTTCACGATGAGAACCTGCTTTTCATTACGGGGCGAACATTCGGCACGACCAATCTGCTCGTCTTTAACAATGCCGGCGAACAGCTCTACTCCGGCGACGTCGTTGTGACGACGAATACGTCGAGCCTTGTAACGATCCGCCGCGCGGGGGAGAATTTCAGCTTTGACTGTACGCCGGAATGCCGCTCTGTGCTCGTGATCGGTGATGAGGCCGTTTATTTTGATCGGAACTTCGATCAAACTGAAGATCTTCAGGAACTATCTCAAGCCGATTAATCACCGAACGATTCGTATATATTTCAATTAAATTGAAAATATATATTTTATGCTGCGTTTAACCTCCTCTGTTACGCCTCTCTAAAGTGAAGCAAGTTTCACCTGCTGGGAGCGTTCGGATGTCGGGCAATAAGAGCACTTGGCGTTTATCACACCGCCTGAAGAACCGTTTCGACGCCTGGGCGCGCGATCGCCGCGGCGCAACCGCAGTTGAATTCGCGCTCGTCGCAACCCCGTTCTTCTTTCTCCTATTCGGACTGTTCGAAGTTGCGATCATCTTCATCATGACCACGACGCTTGAGCACGGGATCAACGAATCCTCACGAGCCATCCGGACGGGCGCCTTCCAGTCGGCACAGCTCAACCAGGCTGCTTTCCGAAATGCCGTTTGTAGCGAACTGTTTGACCTTCTCGACTGCGACACGAACCTACACATCGATGTGCGGACATTCGGAAACTTCGGCGGCGCAATGAATAACAGCCCGGTCGATCCCGCCACGCAAACAGTCAATCCGGGTCAGTTCCAGTTCAATCCAGGTGGCCCCAATGATATTGTGGTGGCGCGCGTTTTCTATGAATGGACGCTGCTCTCGCCTGTCATCTCGAAACCGCTTGCCAACCTGTCCGGCAACAAACGCCTCCTTCAAGCCTCTGTCGCCTTCCGCAACGAACCTTTCGGCGGTGCCGGCGCGCCGGGAACACCATAATGCGTGACCAACCCTCACAGGCCGCCCGGCGTACCATGCTCGGCACGCTTCGCCGCCTGCGCGGCGCGAATGACGGCGTCTCAGCCGTGGAGTTCGCGATCATCGCGCCTCTCATGCTAGTCCTGTATTTCGGCTCGGTGGAGCTATCACTCCTTATGCAGGCTGACCGCCGTGTCACATCGGCCTCTGCGACCATGGGTGATCTTACGGCCCGGTCAGCGACCGTGGCGGACAACGATATAGATCAGATCTTTGCGGCTGCCGAATTTGTGATGGCGCCCCTACCGACCCAGAATGCGCGTCTACGCATCTCCAGCTTTGTCGCTGATCCAGCTGGAAACGTGACGGTTGGGTGGAGTGATGCGCGGAACACGGCGCCGCTGAGTGTCGGTGCGCCGGTCACCGATTTGCCGAACGGCGTGATCGCGCCTGGCGGCTCGGTCATCTTCGCCGAGGTTGAGTATCAATACAGCTCCCGGATCGAATTTGTTCTCAAAGGCGAACGGCAGTTGGAAGAAGAGTTCTATATGCGTCCGCGCCGGGTAAACGCGATCCCGCGCAATTAGGCGTCAAACCACCTCTGTGGCGTAGGTGGGCGTTCGACCTGCCTCCACCGTCCGAATGATGAAAAAGCCAACAACGAACAAGATCGCAAGGCCGCTCATGCCGATGCGTTGATCGCCGGACAGTGTCGTCATCAAGCCGACCAGGCCCGGTCCGATCCAAACGGTGATGCTCCCAGCCATGGCATAGAAACCGAAAAACTGACCGATTTGGCTCGGCGGCGCGATGTGGACAAGCATGTAGCGGCTTGATGTGATCAATGCGCCAAGCGTCATGCTCGCGGGCACCAAGAGGCCGAGATAGACGACATCGCAAAGACGCGGAAACGGACCGCCCTCCCACACGATTTGCCCTGCCGGAACCAACCCAAAAAGCAAAGCGTCCTCTGTAATCGACAATTGCATGACCAAGACGACAATGAGCAGCGATAGCTCCAAGAGGATTGTTTGTTTAGGACCGATCCTTTGGTCCAATAAGCCCCCGGATAGCGCGCCGAATACGGCGCATAATGCACCGATGATCCCGGACAAGACCAATTGGTTTTCATCCCATTTCAGGACGCCCCCAACATAGACTGATCCGAGTGTGAGAAGCGCTGCGACCCCGTCGGCATAAATCATCCGGCCGATGAGGTAGCGCATAACATTGGGATTAAGCCGAAAAAGCGACACCACATACTCCGTGGCGCCTCTGGCCTGAGCGCTGAGCCCGCCGCGATCGGCAATGAGCCCCCGCGCGGCCTTTCGCCAACTGCGATCCGGCGTTTTCTTGATGTCCGGCATCAAAACAAAGAATGGAACGATGAAGATGCTGAGCCAGAGCGCGATCAGTGGACCACTGATTCTGGATGTCTCGCCATTATCAGGATCAAGCCCGAGAGCAGGCACCTCAGGACCGGTGATAAAAATCGTCATCAATACAAGGAAGAGGATGGACGCGAAATTGCCGAGGGAGATACCCATGCCGGACACGACAGGCAAAGATGATGGCCGGGCCGCCATGGGCAACATGGCATTATGGAAAAGTTCCGAGACGGTATACGCCACATAGCCGAGAGCCATTAGCGCCATGCCGAGCGGCACGGCCCCCGGCAAAGAAGGTTCAATGAACCACAGACAGGCCGATGTGATACCGAGTGTTGCAAGCGACAGAAAGACCGGCGGTTTCCGCGTGCCGCCCGTGTCGATCATGCTGCCAAGAATGGGCGCCGCGATTGCCATGACAAGCCCAGCCAGCGCGATCGTCCACGCAACGACGGCCTGGCCTTCCGCCTCACCACCGGCGATCTCGCGGGCAAAATACGGCGCGAACAGAGAGATCACAATGACGTTGTAATAGGGGTTTCTGGCGAATTCGAAGATCGCCCATCCGATCCCCTTGGGTCCAAGTGCCTTTCCTGTGCCGGCCGTTGGTCCCATCTCAACCGCCTTTTCAGACACATCGCCCATGGTCGCCTGCCCTTCCCTTTGTCTTTTTTGCACTGTGGAACAATCCCTTAGCGCGTCAAAGCGAAAAGGGCTGTGGGTTGGGCACCCAACCCGCCGATCGACCTGGTCGGCCGTGACGTGTTTATGGGGCCGGTGTCAGCCGACAAGGCTTTTGATCGTCGCGCCCCACGGCACACCCGTGAAGACAGCGGTCCTTCTGGCGATCAACTGGACGAGACAAAGGAGACGCGGCTGATCGGCGCCCCGCTAACGCTTCATCACCATATCGAAGATATCGTCCATGGCATTTCCATCCCCGTCGGCGTCGAGGAGCCCGCCAAGGAGACCAAGGTCGGGCTTTTGCGCCGGCGCGGCGGCCGCGGCCTGTCCTCCGCCGCCCATGACGGCCCCTAACAGCGCGCCGAGCCCGCCGGATGACCCACTTTGGGCACTGCGGCTTCCGCCGCCAAAGACCTGACCTGCCAGCGCGCCCAGAAGGCCGCCTCCGGACTGGGCTTGTTGAGACGCACCGCCGGACATCATATTACCGGCGAGCGCCCCGACCATTGCTTGGGCAATCGATTGATCTTTTGATTGTTTCGACAGCGAGCCCATGGCGAGCGCGGCCACCATTGGAAGCATCTTCTTCAGCACACCGGTATCGACACCGGTGCGTTGCGCTGCCTGGGCTGCGACTTGCCGGCTCATCTCTTTCGAGCCAAGCAGATGCCCGAGGATCGCATTTCCGTCGTCCACCGTCTCGGAATGCGCCAACCGATCGGGATTGTCGATGTATTCATCGTGGTGACCCTTATCCAGAGCCTGCAGAAGCGCCTGCATACCGTCGGCGGTTGAGGCATTCCGCTTCAGGCCACCGGAAATGGCCGGCAAAAGCGCTTTCATGGCTTGTTGCGTCTGGCCATCGGACAGCCCGAATTGTTGACCTACCTGTTTCACAGCGCCGCCGCCGGCCGCCTGTGTGATCATGTCGAATAGATTCATTCCCGGCATCATAGTCTCCCCTACGTCGCTTCTTGGTGCCAAGACATTAGCGTAGTCACCCGGGCCGCACCCGCCAAGTGATATCGACGCAATTCATCCAAACGATATCTACTAATTTATTAGTTGACTCCGCACCGCGGTCTCGGCATGAGTTAAAAAAACTAAGGAGTTAGTTGATGCCGAGACCCAAGGCCCCCCAGCTCACAATCGCCGAGCGCAGGATCATGGATGTCCTGTGGAGCAAGGGTGAAGCCAGCGTGCGAGATGTCGCCGACGCTTTGAAGGATGAGCATGATCTCGCCTACACCACGGTTCTCACAACCATGAAAATCATGGCCGAAAAAGGCCATCTTGGATTTCGGAAGGAGGGGCGCGCCCATATCTATCGCCCGCTCCTCAGCCGAGATGGGGCCCGGCGTAACGCCCTCGGCACGTTGGTGTCGTCCTTGTTCGACGGATCGCCGCAGCGTCTGGCGCAGCACTTGGTCGAAGACGACAAACTCACCCTTGAAGATATCGAGGCCCTGCGCGCCGAACTCATCAAACGTCAATCGGGAGGATCTGACACATGACACCGGAATCCCTAATTTTGTCGGCGGGCATCGTCTTCATAGGAACGCTCTTCCTTGCCGGGCTCGCAATTGCCCTCGACCGGCTATTGCCTGACCGGTTTGTTCGCGAGCGACATGATTTCGCCCTCGCGGCTCTGCTCATTATTCCTCTAATCTTTGCACTGACCTTTCTTCCGAAGTCACCGGACGAGCTAAGCGCGGCCGCGGCATTGGGCGAAACAGTTATCGGTGTCGAAGAAACACGCGCCGCACCGGACACCCCATGGGTCGCCGCGCCAGCTAACGAAACACAGATTCTGAGACGCGGGGCCGACATCCCATGGGCGCGCCTTTTGGTTGGCGTCTGGCTCGCTGGAACATTGGGCGCACTGGGAACGCTGGTCATCCGCCTGTCCCGTCTCCAGGGGCTGCGGGAGCAGTCGGTGCCGGTGACCCTACCAAAAGATCTCAGA
>JBCAWP010000038.1:0-14025 GCA_038534535.1 Pseudomonadota bacterium | reverse complement strand
GTACGACAAGGAAGAATTGCTGAAGCTGCTGCCAAACCAGAATGGCTACCATGACCTTGTCGAGCAGATCTCGAGCCGTCCGTTCCGTGTCTATCAACGCCGTGAGCAGGACGCGCAGGATCGAATCAATTCCGCGCAGGTTGCCTTCCCGACGGCCGTGGATGGACAGGACGGCACGCCGCTTTGCCAGCCGAACTCGGGTGGCGGTTGGTGGCCCTTCTAGCCCGTTTGGCTTGACCGGCCCACTCAGTCGGCGGATGACATTTCCATGGCGCTTCTGAGAGAAGATGTTTTTTCCGATCCGAGATTGTCACCGGAAGCGATAGATGTCGTTCGCGGGGTTGTGCGGCTCATGACAGATTTCGGATTTGCTTGTGTCACGGAACTTGTTCTCGCTAATCGGCGCCGCGCCGATGTTTGTGCGATTGGGCCCCGCGGCGAGATCACGATTGTGGAGGTTAAGTCCGGCCTGGCGGACTTTCGGGCCGACCATAAGTGGCCTGACTACCAGCCTTTTTGCGACCGGTTTTTCTTTGCAGTCGACCAGACCTTCCCGCAGGACCTGATTCCAGAGGAAGCCGGGCTCATCGTCGCCGATCCGTTCGGCGGGGCCATCTTGCGCGATCCGGTCGAAACGCCCCTGGCTGCTGCACGGCGAAAGGCGGTCACGCTACGCTTTGTCCATGCGGCGGCCGGCCGGTTGATGCGCCGCGACGCGCGCGGCGCGTCCGCTTAAGGGGCAGGGGCGTTCCGTGGGCCATCTCTACCCTCTCGCAAAGACCGCAAAGTCGGCGCTCGACGGCGCTGAACACGCCGCGCGGACGCGCCACGAGGCCGAAGCGCTGGCCGGAGATGCGGCGCACATCGTGTCTCTGGAAACGGAATGGATGACGGTCGACACCGACGATGCCGAACAGATCATGCAGCGCGCCGATGAGGGCGTGGGCGATGGTTTTGTCCAAAGGTATGAGGACCAAGCCGGCGCGCCCGTCCTTGCCGTGACCTATTGGAAACTGGCGGACGGGGAAGTTGTACGCCCGCCGGCGCCCGTCCCCGAGCCCGATCGTGCTGTCGAGGACACCACGGACGACCTTTATTTCAAGGCTGGGCGCACCCGAAAACGCCGGAAACGGAAGATCGATCCGCGTCAGTTGGATCTCTTTGGTGTTGCCGCCCCGGAGGGCGACCCAAGCTGATCAGACGAGCGCGTCGAGCGCTGCAGCGGCCATGAATTCACGCAAGCCGTCGGACTTCTTGAGTTTCTCAACGGCTTTTTTGACCACGCGCCAGGACTTCGCAGCATAGCGTTGGGGTTTTTGGGTCAACGTGCCATCGGCAAGATCGATGGTCACATCCTTGCGGCGTTTCGTAATGGCGAGTGCATTGGCGTCCGCCCACGGCACATAGGTCACGGCGATCTCGTCCCGAAACAGGGGGAGGAGCGTTCCCGAAAGATCTGTAAGTGGCAGGAATGGACCACCGGCTTTCGGCGCGTCCATAAACGCGCACCAAGCCGCGACAAAAGGGGCACGCTCGCGCAGCCAGGTCCCGGCGGTCGGGTCCCGCAGCATTTGCTGCAACTGTCCCGCAAGGGCGAAGTCCGCCGAGGAGGGCTGGCCACCAAAGATATAAAGATGTTGTTCCAGGTGAGCATTGAAGAGCTCGGCAAAGCGCTGGAATGATGCTGTCAGCACTGGTGCATTGTCCGGTGTCGCGCCGACGAGATCGAGACGTTCGGTCATGCGAGACACGACCGAGGCCTGTGCTTCGCGCCGCTTTGCCGGCGTCTTACCGGAGAGGACCTGTTCCAGAAGGCGGGTTGCTGCGGCTTCCCGGTCCGGGCTCTGGGACCAGCGCTGGTGGAAGAGGGCCTTGTTCAGCCATTCGTCAGCATAGTCTTCCAGTATGAGCGCAAGCGCCTGGCAGGCTGGATCATCGGGCCGGGCCGCCGGCGTCGAAATCTTCTTCTCCAAGGTCGCCAGCATATTTGTGGAGTCCTGGCTCGCCTTTCCATCCGGCCCAATGAGGAGAGGCACTGCCGGCAGCACGGCGTGGCGCTGAAACTCGTCTTCGGTCGCGGCCGAGCGAAGCACCCAATCAAAATCGGCACCCTTGTAGCGCAAGAAGGCGCGCACTTTCAGGGAATAGGGAGAGGTCTCGGCGCCAAAGAGGCGGTAGTCAGCCATCGGTTCGTCCACGTTCAAATCACGGTCAGCCCGCACTGGGTCTAGGCGAGCCGGCACGGAATGCCAAGCATCCTTTGCGCACGGTGCGCAGTGGCTTAAGGCTGGTCTTGGGGCAGGAGGAGCAATGTTCTATGCGGGTGATGCATGTGATGGCCGGTGCGCCGGAAGGCGGAGCGGAAAACATCATGTTGGAGTCGGTGATCGCGTTGGCCGAAGCCGGATTGTCGCAATTCGTGGTGACGCGGCCCCAGAACACGTTCCGCTTGAACGCCTTTGCCGAGGCTGGGATTGGCTATTCGACGTGTCAGTTCAATCCGGCTTGGCCATTCCCTACGCGCCAAAAGATCAATGAAGCGATCTCGCGTTTTCGCCCTGATGTGATCGAATATTGGATGGGCCGGGCCGGTCAGTTTGCGCCCGCCGCCCACCGCGCCCGCTCAATCGCCTGGTATGGGGGGTATTACAAACTGGAGCGCTTCAAGACCTGTGACTGGCATGTCGGGCTGACAAAGGACCTCTTGCGCCACATTCGCGCCCAGGGCGTTCCCGATGAGCGGTCCCTCATCATCCATACATATGCGGATTTTTCTGCTGCTGAGCCCACGGACCGTTCGACCCTCGACACGCCGGCTGATGCACCGGTCGCGCTGGCGCTCGCGCGCTTACACGAGAAGAAAGGGCTCGACACGCTCCTTGATGCGGCAAAGCGGCTACCCGAGCTCTATGTCTGGATTGCGGGGGACGGGCCACTAGAAGCCGCGTTGAAGGCCCAGGCAAAGGCGCTCGGCATATCCGATCGGGTGAGGTTCCTCGGTTGGCGCAACGACCGGGGCAGCCTGCTGGCGGCCTGCGATCTTGTGGCGTTTCCGTCGCGCTACGAGCCCTTTGGGACCGTGACCGTGGATGCTTGGGCCGCTGGTAAACCGCTGGTGGCCGCCGACGCGGTCGGACCAGCGGCCTATATCGAGGATGGCGTTTCTGGGCTTCTCGTCCCGAAGAATGATGACGAAGCGCTTGCCGCCGCGATACGACGGGTGCTCGAAGACCCCGGGCTGTCAGAGGCTCTCGTCACTGGCGGACGGGCCGCCTTTGAGGCCCAATTCACAAAGGCGGTCTTTGTGCGCGATTCTATCGCGGCCTATGAGCGGGTGATCGCCGCCGCGGCTATGGCTTAGCCGGCGATGTACTGCGCCCCGTTAATGGTCATCGTTGCGCCAGTGACAAACCCGGCCTCATCCGCCGCCAGATAGGCCACCATGTCGGCGATCTCGCTGGCCTTGCCGAGGCGGCCGACAGGGATTGTTGCGATGATCCCTTCAAGGACTTTCTCCGGCACGTCGGCGACCATGTCGGTGTCTATATAGCCGGGGGCAATGCAGTTGACCGTGATGCCTTTGCGCGCGCCTTCCTGGGCGAGGGCCTTGGTGAAGCCGATCAAGCCCGCTTTCGCGGCGGAGTAATTGACCTGGCCGAACTGACCCTTCTGGCCATTGATAGATGAAATGTTCACGACCCGGCCGAAGCCGCGTTCGCGCATGCCTTCCCAAACGAGGCGGGTGACATTGAACGCCGACGTTAGATCAACGGCGATGACCTCATCCCACTGGTCTTTCGACATTTTGTGGAACGGAGCGTCGCGCGTAATACCGGCATTATTCACGAGGATGTCGATTGGGCCGAGCTTCTCTTCGATGTCTTTGAGGCCGCCAGCGCAGGCGTCGTAGTCTCCGACATTGAACTTGAAGCAGGAGACGCCTGTCTCCTGTTCGCACAGGCGCGCGGCCTCGTCATTGCCCGCATAATTGGCAGCAACCTTGTAGCCTTTCGCCACCAGCGCTTCGCTGATTGCTCGCCCAATACCGCGCGTGCCGCCTGTGACGAGTGCCGTTCTTGCCATGTCTGCGTCTCCTGATCCCGGGGATAATTTTAAATTTTTGATCGTAATATGCAAATTGTGCAGTGCACATAAGCGAATTTGAATATAAATAGTGTGTATACACAAAAGCACAGGCGAGGCGACCCGCCTGCTGCGGCGCAAACAAGACGAGCAGGACATGGGCAAGAACAACGGTTTCGGCGAAACAGTGATCATTAAAAAGTACGCCAATCGGCGACTCTACGACACCTCGACGTCGTCCTATGTGACACTGGATCACTTGTCGGATCTCGTGAAACGCGAAGTGCCTTTCGAGGTGCGCGACGCCAAGACCGGCGAAGATCTCACCCGGGCTGTCCTCACTCAGATCATCTTTGAGCAGGAAACAAAGGGCCAGGGTGCGCTGCCGACAAATTTCCTGCGCCAATTGATCAAGTTTTATGGTGACGGTGTCCAGTCTGCCCTGCCGGCTTGGCTCGATATGAGTATGAATGCGTTCGCCGATCGCCAAGAGAAGTGGCGCTCGACCATTGGCAAGGCCTTTCCGATGACGCCCGTCGGCTTCTTTGAAGAACAGGCCAAGCGCAATATGGTCATGTTCGAGCAGGCCTTGAAAATGGCGGTGCCCGGGGCGAAGGGGAAGACTGGCCCTACGAAGGCGGATGGCAAGGGAGAGACCTCGCACCGCGAACCTGAAATCGATTTCACAGACCCGATGTCCGTCATGCAGGCGCAGATGGCCGCCATGCAGGCGCAGCTCGATTTTCTAACGAAGAAAACCGACGATTAGGTCACCCGTCAGGTGAGGGCCTAACCGATCCCTTCACCGACGGAGAAGTCACGGCGGGCGGCAACGATCGTCACGACAATACCGGCAAGGACATCGAGCACCGTCATCACCATGATGATGAAGAAGGTCGACGTCGCAAAATTCGGGATCAGCAGAAACTGAATTAGACAAACAATAAACAGGCCGAGCGACACAGCATGGTTCATGATCGTTGCTGTGCCGGTACTTGTCGATTTCAGGATCTCAAGAAATAGAAGAGAAATTGCGAGAAGGATGAGGACTTCGCCGCCGGTCACTTCCCATGTGACATTACCAATCATCGGCACGGCTAAGGCCACAGCCTCAAGGCGCGCGAGGAGCGGTGCCACGTTCGCCCCGGTGGCACTCACATACTCGGCGGCGCCGCCATTAAACATCGCCATCAGATTGTAGATGATGACCGGAATGGCCAGCAGTGGAAAAATGGCAAAGATCGCCCGCATACTGCGTCCCCTTCGTTTTGTCTCGTCGCGCTGACGAGCGCCGCGTCTTGCTGACTGACGTTCAGCGGCGAGCGCTAGTCCAAACAGTCGCGACATGATTAGCGGCCTCCGCGCTTCCCTTCCAGTACCTTATCGCAGGGTTGGCGCTGGTTCGAGACAAAAAAACCCGGACGCAGCAGAGGCGTCCGGGTCTGATTTTCAGTTTTTCTGTTGTCTTAGGCCGGAGCTTCGGCCTGCCGCGTGTCCGTATTCGTCACAATAACGACCGCTGCGACCGAGATTCCGATCACCAGATAGAAGAGCTTTTCGATGCCCGTGAAGCCGAAAAGATACGGCGCCGCAATCAGGACGAGCGCTGCGACGAAGTCGATCACCAAGTGCAGCCAGAAGGGGAGGATCTTCTGAACTGATGTCGAATAGTCCGTGATCAGGCTGTAGAGAAAGAGACCGATACCACCGGCAGCAGCCAGCATAAGTGCAGGACCCTGGAAGCCGAGCAGAACCGGACCAGCAACAAGCGTTGCGGCGACAGCGTAGTCGAGAAAGCCGTGGAGTGTGGCGGGAATAAATTTCATGGGGATTGCTCCTTAAGAACCGTGTGCGTTGCGGGGAGTATTGTTGACAGTGAAGCTGGCGACACCGAGTGGAACGCTGAACTGCTCACACCAGACATAGACTTCATTATAGTCGGCGACGCTAAAATCAGCTGGCAGCGCGTAAGACTGGCTGCCGGTGAGCTGGGCGAGGGCTCCAAGCTGGCTGCCGGTGTCATAAGCGCCGTCATTACCGAAGCCGACGACAGGGTCCGGGGCGCCGTCGAGTGAAAAGTCGTCGGCGAACACGAGCGTGTAATTGCCTTCAGTGCCAGTGATCGAAACGGCACCTGTGGTTACATGATCGCTGAGGCCGCTAAAGGTGCTCGCAGCGACAGCGTCTTGGGTTTCGACGGAGGCGGCGATTTCATCGGCGCCTTGCGCGTTGACGCCGAGGCTAATGGCGCCAAGTGCGGCGACGGAGATTGTCAGGGCGGTAAGGGAGGTTCTGAGCATGATCCGTGGATCCTCTAAGTGAGTGTCATCAGCTGTTTTTGTCCGGTCGGTCAATAACCGGATGAGCGTGATGTAGCGGCGCGTGATGGCGAGGTAAAATCACGTCGGCTTCACATTCGATTGAAGTTGACCAATCGGTCCGAAACACCATTTCAAAGTCTTAAAACTGAAAGTTAGGACTATGGCCCGTCCACGCACTTTTTCCGAAAAAGACACGCTGAAGCGCATTCTGGATGCCTTCTGGCACGGTGGATATGCGGGCACATCGTTGGCCGACATCATGGCCGCGACCGGTTTACAAAAGGGCAGCCTTTATGCCGCGTTTGGGGATAAGCCGGCCTTGTATCGCGCGGCGCTTGATCTTTATGACACCGCAGAGGTCGAAGACTCCGTAGAACTTCTGAAAAGCCGATCCGGTTTGGAGGCGATCCAAGCGCTGCTGGCCGGGCCCGCTGAAGCGGTGCGGTCTGGAGATCGGCGCGGGTGTTTTCTCTGTAATGCTTTGCAGGATCCGGGTCTTGAAGACGCGGTGACGCTCGCTCGGCGGGATGCCATGCTGCGCCGCTTCCGGGGCGCGATCGCTGCCGCAATCCAAAGGGGCGGCGCTGCCAGCGCGCGCATACCAGACGCAGATGCCATTCTTGCGCTTTATGCCGGACTACGCACCCTGGCGCGCGCCGGCTACTCCGCTAACCGATTAGATCAGATCGCGAAAGCGGCGGTTTAATCTAGCCCTCTTCGATACCGCCGGGGTCGCGTCGCCGCTTGGCGAGCCACGCCACGGCGCGGAGGTCAGCGAGGCCCGCAAAGGCCCGTCCAATATTGGTATATTTCGACTGCCCCGTGCTGCGGGGGCGATGCCGGACGGGGCGCACTTCGACGGTATGACCGTCTGCGCTGACAAGCGCCGGCATGAAACGGTGCATGTGATCGAAATAGGGTAAGCGTAGGAAGACCGCACGCGGCAGCACTTTGATGCCGCAGGCGCTGTCTCGAATGGCGGACTGGTCCTTCAAAAACAGCTGGCGTGCGCGGTTTCCGATCACCGATCCCATCCGCTTCGCCAGGTTGTCACGGCGGTCGACGCGATCGCCGATGACGAGGCCCAGGCGGTCCGGCGCATCGCTTCGCGTTAATTGACGATAGAGTTCGGGCAAGTCTGCTGGGTCATTCTGGCCATCGCCGTCAATCGTTGCGATGACGCGGCCCGTCGCCGCTTCGACGCCAGACCGAATGGCGCGGCTTTGGCCGGCCGTTTCCCGGTGGCGCAAAATCCGCAGTGTCGGCAGGGTCTTCTTTGCCGAGACGAGGCGCGCAAACGTGTCATCGGACGATCCATCGTCGACAAAAATCATCTCATAGGCGCGTCCATCGAGCGCGGCCGCGATTTCCTCCGCGAGGCCAATCACCGCGTCTTCTTCGTTTAGGACGGGGATGATGACAGACAATTCCGGCGTAGACGGCAAGGGCGAACCCTCCAAAATTTAAGCGGGTCGAGGTTCAGAGAGGATTAGGGTTTCCGGGCCGAAAAGCAAAGCATCGCTTGACAAGCTGGCGGCAGACACGAAACGCGAGGGTCGATGACGCTTTTGCAATCGCTTTCATCCGGCTGGAAAGCCTGGGGCCTTCTGGCTGCGTTGACCTTTGTCGCGGCCGTGCCGGGCGTTGCATACATTCCCGCGCTCGACCGCGATGAGAGCCGCTTTGCCCAGGCCTCCAAGCAAATGCTTGAGACCGGCAATCTCATCGAAATCCGTTATCAGGACGAAGGTCGCAACAAAAAGCCTGCCGGGATCCATTGGATGCAGGCCGGGGCAACGGGGATGATGTCCGAGGCAGGTGCGGGGGCGATCTGGAGTTATCGGCTGCCATCCCTGATCGGCGCGGTGGCGGCGACGCTTTTGACGTTCTGGTGCGGCATCGTCCTCGTGGGGCGCCGCGCGGCCTTTGTCGGCGCGGCGCTTTTTGGCTCGGGATTATTGCTCACGAGTGAGGCGCATATCGCAAAGACCGATGCCGTGCTTGTGGCTCTGACGGTGCTCGCCATGGGTGCCCTTGCGCGCCTTTATATGGGCAAGAGCCAGGCAGAAGTGGCCCAGCGGAACCTCGTTTATCTCTTCTGGATCGCGCTCGGTGTCTCCTTCCTTATTAAGGGGCCTGTGAGCATGCTTGTCGCCGGGCTCGCCGTGGTGGCCTTGAGTGCTGTGCGACGGGATTGGCACTGGTGGCGAGGGCTTCTGAATGGCCCGGCCCTCGCGGCCTTTGTCGTGATTGTCCTGCCATGGTTCCTCTGGGTCCAGATTGCGACCGGCGGGGCCTATTTGGAGGGCGCCGTTGGCAAGGATTTGACAGACAAGCTGGTCTCGGCGTCCGAAGGCCATGGCGGCTGGCCAGGATACCATGTCCTGTTCAGTCTTACTCACTTTTTTCCGGCGACCCTCGTATTGATCCCGGCTCTGGTGTTGCTCGTGCAGGCGCTACAGCGCCGCAGACTTGATATGCTTGCCGGGGAAACGAAGGGGCTATGGTTCCTTGCGGCCTGGGCGGGGCCGACGTGGATCTTCTTTGAGTTTCTGCCAACGAAACTCTCCCATTACATTCTGCCTGCCTATCCGGCTCTGGCGCTGATTTGCGGCTGGGCTTGTCTTAAGCTGATGTCCGGCGTTCGCTTGCCGGTCAGCCGTGCTGCATCGCTCGCCATGTTCTTGCTTGGCGCCTCTGTGCTCGCGCTCGTGACATCGCCTTGGGGCGTCAGTGCGATCCAATTGGAGGCTGCCGGGGATTTTCGCCGCGCCGCAGATAGCGCGGCTGTTCTGGCGCAGTGGCTTTCTTACTCGAGCATGCCAACCGCGTTTCTTTGGATCGGCGCTTTGGCGGCGATTGCGACAGCGATCACCTGGGTCATCCGGGCCTATGGCGCAGCCTTGGCCCTGGCGATCACCACATGCGTGTTGCTCGGTTGGCATGTGCGCGTCGCGGCGTTGCCAGGGGCGATCTGGGCCCAACCCACCACGACGGCCCACCTCGCGCTAGCCGAGGTTTGCGGACTTGCCAACCGGGCGTTGGAGGAATGCGCCGGGGTGGCCGCGCCATCCCATGTCGCCGCGGTCGGTTATGCCGAGCCCAGCTTTGTCTTCACGACGGGGACCGAGACATTGATCCCGCCAAACACAGTTGTTGCGCTACCTGACGATCCGGCCGCGTTTCCATCGGTCTGGTTGTTCAATATCGAGGACGCTGTCGGCGCGGAGGCCTATCAAGCGCTGGCGCGCACGGCCGAGGCGGCCGGGCATTGCGTCTCGGAGTCCGACCCATACTTTGCCTTAAACTACTCCAATGGCGATCCGGTTGCTTTTGTAGCACTTCGGATTGAAGACAGGCCGTGCGCTTGACCGGCGTGGGGGCGGGCCTACGCTGGCGATAGGGAATCGAAAGAGGGTAAGTGCGATATGGGTTGGACGAAGATCACCCTCTGGAAACGTGTCATCATCGGCCTTGTGCTGGGGCTCATCTTGGGCCTTGCCCTTCGGTACGGCATGGGCCCTGGGCCAGGCGGGGAGGGATTTGCCTCGGTTGCCTTTGGCGAGACGTGGCTGTTCCCCTTTGGTGACGCCTTTGTCCGCCTGATCAAAATGCTCGTCGTGCCCTTGATCTTTGTGACGCTGGTCTCGGGGGTTACCGCCATGGGCGACCCGGCGAAGATCGGCGGGCTCGGCGCGCGAACCATCGGCCTTTACATGGTGACGACATTTTTTGCTGTTGCACTGGGCCTTGCAATGGGAACGATCTTCCAGCCGGGTGTCGGGGTCGAGTTTGAGACTGCGAGCTCTGGCGCAGTCGATAGCGTCACGCAGCGCTTGGAGGCCGGCGCAGCGGCTGCCGATGCGAGTTTCCTGACCAAACTCTTCGACATCATTCCCGCAAACATCGTCCGCGCCATGGCCACGGGTGATACGGGCATCGTCCTTCAGATCATCTTCTTTGCGATCCTCTTCGGGATCTCCTGTCTCCTCGCCGGAGAGGCCGCACGCCCCGTCGTCAAAGTCGTCGAGTCGGCGACCGAAGTGATGTTGAAGATGACCGTGATGATCATGGAGCTCGCCCCCATCGGTGTCTTTTTCCTGATGGCTTTCGTCATGGCGACACGCGGTCTCGGCGTTCTCGATAATCTGGGGCTTTTAGCAATCGCCCTCTATTCGGCCTGTTTCCTCCACATGATCTTTGTCCATGGACTCCTGATCGTGAAGGGCATTCTTAACTTACCGCTCGCCCGCTTTTTCGGGGGCATTCGAGATGCCCAGGCCGTGGCGTTTTCAACAGCATCGAGTGCCGGGACGTTGCCCGTCACCATTACCAATGTGACGGAGAACCTGGGCGTCAAAAAATCTGTTGCCGCATCTGTCCTGCCGGTTGGCGCGACCATCAATATGGACGGAACAGCGATCTATCTCGGGATTGTTGCGCTTTTCGCGGCCCAGGCGATCGGGATCGACTTGACGCCCGGCATGTATGTCTCTGTGGCGCTGGCCGCGACACTCACCTCGATTGGAGCGGCAGCGATCCCAAGCGCCGGCCTCTTGCTGGCGGCCGCTGTCCTCTCCGTTATTGGTGTGAGCGAAGAACAGTCCGTCTTGATCATCGCCTTTATCTTCCCGTTTGACCGGCTGCTCGACATGATGCGGACAGTGACCAACGTGACGGGTGATGCCGCCGTTGCATCAGCTGTTGCGAAGTGGGAAGGCGAGCTCAACGAACACGTGTTTCGAGAGCAGGCGGCGGTTTAAGGCTGGCAAACAGCCTCCCGCAACACCCCGCCGATGAGGCGCACTTCGTCCTCACGCGATGAACCCGCGCGCCAAGCAATGGCAATCTGGCGCCCCGGAACTTCATCAGAGAAGGGACGGAGCGTCACGCCTGTTCCCGCGGTCTCGCCGGCTTCCGCAGCGATGCGCGGCACCAGCGAAATGCCGAGCCCGCCGCCCACCATCTGTATCATCGTCGGTAGAGAGGTGGCTGACAGACCTTCCGACCGCTGAATACCTGGAAGACTGCAAACGGCCTCGGCGTGACCCCGCAAGCAGTGCCCCTCTTCAAGCAGGAGAACCTGTTCGCCGATCAGATCTGCGGGAGAGAGGTGCGGGACTTCGCTAAGGGGGTGCCCATCGGGCACGGCCAGAAGAAAGACGTCATCGGCGATCAGTTCCGTTTCAATGCCTGGCGTGGCCCAGGGCAGGGCGATAATTGCCGCATCCAGCTGGCGTGCGCGGAGCCCTTCCAAAAGGTCCGCGGTTTTGTCCTCGCGCAGGTATAGTCTTAGATCCGAATAGGTCTCGCGCAGGGCCGTCAACGCCGGCGGTAAGACATAAGGCGCTAGCGTCGGGATAGCGCCGAGCCGGAAGGGACCTGTGAGCGGTGCGCCCGCTTCACGGGCTTCTGCGACCAGGTCTTCGGTTTCGGCAAGGATACGACGGGCCCGGGCAACGGCGGCTGCGCCTGACTGGGTCAGTTGAATGCCCCGGGCGCCACGCTCGACCAATTGCGTCCCGAGAGCCCCTTCGATCTCCCGGATCGCGGCCGATAATGTCGGTTGCGCCACGAGACATGCCTCCGCGGCTCGCGAGAATGTGCCTTGATCCGCAAGGGCACACAGGAATTGAAGTTGGCGAAGGGTCGGCAAATAGGACATGGGCAAAAAAGGGACAAACGTGACCGCGGTTTCCCTTGTTGCATGTGGCGGAGGCGCGCATAATTGGCAAGCGCCTAACAGCGGCTCAGACCGGTATGGCTATGACGAGCAAAGTGACAGAACTCACCGATCCCGGGTTTGAAACCGACACGCTTCGGTTCAAGTTGCTGGCTGAAGACGACAAGGACACGATCATCCAGTCCGGGGCGATCCGGGCGATGTGGGATTGGTTGCCGGCGCTCCCTGGGAAAGGCACAAGCTTTGATGCCTACCATGCCCACACAATGGCCGAGCGCAAAGCTGGCCAGTTTTTCCCATTCGTGATCTTCCATAAGCGCGATGACAGTCTCGTCGGCGGCATGTGTTTTCTAAATCCGAGCCGGACCCACCGCCGGGTGACCATAGGCTATCTGTGGATCATGCCGGAACACCGCGGCTCCGGCATGTTTGAAATGATTCAGACGGGTATTATTCGGCGGGCCTATGACTGGCGGGCCAAGCGGATCGTCTGGCCGGCGGATACGCAGAACAAGGCGCTGATCACCGCTCTGGAACGGATGGGTGTTCCCCGCGAGGGGGTGCTGCGCTCCTTTGAGAGACTGAACACTGGACGCTGGTCCGATGTCGCCATCTATGCGGCCGTGCGCGAAGAGATTCCGACCATACTCTCCCAGCTCGAACAGCAACGCGCGCTTGCGGATTGATTTTCCACTCTGGGCGTGCTTTAGGCCTCAGCTCACATTCCGCGCAATTCAGAAGCGCGCTTTGACCGGGACGGGCCATGCGGCCTTTCAGAGCTCGGCGAGGCCCCCCGCCCGGCGAAGGTTCGCTCAGCGGGGTCGCGACGCATTTGCGTGAACGTGACAGTCAGGCGGCGGTGACATCGCCCAAGACAAGCCTCGGGCCGGGCCCCTATATTGATATGTAGGAGCCACCCACAGGAGACGGACGGACATGTTCGACGCGCTAACAGACCGCCTTGGCGGGATATTTGACGGACTGACAGGCCGCGGGGCGCTGTCGGAAAAAGACGTGTCCGCCGCGCTTCGGGAAATTCGCGTCGCGCTCCTGGAGGCCGATGTCGCACTCCCGGTCGTGAAAGACTTCATTTCCGGCATCAAGGAAAAAGCCGTCGGAGAGGATGTCATTCGCGCGGTGAAGCCTGGCCAGCAGGTCATCAAGATCGTCCATGACGGCCTTGTTGAGATGCTGGGGGGAGAAAAGCTCGATGCGAGCTTGCGCATCGATACACCGCCCGCCGTTATGATGATGGCGGGTCTGCAGGGCTCCGGTAAAACAACAACGACCGGCAAGATCGCGAAACGCCTGTCTGAGAAAGAGCGCAAGAAAGTTCTCCTCGCCTCGCTCGATGTGCGGCGACCCGCGGCGATGGAACAGTTGGCGGTGCTGGCGGACCAGTGCGGGCCGACTGTCACCTCGCTGCCGATCATCAAAGATCAGCTACCGGCGGATATCGCGCGGCGGGCGCTTAAAGCGGCCGAAATCGGTGGCTATGATGTACTCATCCTCGATACGGCGGGGCGCACGACCCTCGACGAGCAAATGATGACCGAGGCTGCCGACATCGCGTCGATTGCCAAGCCATCCGAGATCCTGCTCGTCGCCGATGCGCTCACCGGCCAAGACGCCGTGGAGACCGCCAAACGCTTCCATGAACGCCTGGCACTGACTGGCCTTGTCCTGACCCGGATGGACGGCGACGGGCGCGGCGGTGCGGCACTCTCCATGCGGGCGGTCACGGGCCTTCCGATCAAATTCCTCGGCGTCGGCGAAAAGCTCGACGGGATCGACGTCTTTGACGCCAAGCGCCTTGCAGGCCGTATCCTCGGGCGCGGCGATATTGTCTCACTCGTTGAGAAGGCGAGCGAGCAGTTCGACCAGGACAAAGCCGAGCGGATGGCCAAGAAAATGGCCAAGGGGCAGTTCGATCTCGAC
>JBCAWP010000037.1:0-14114 GCA_038534535.1 Pseudomonadota bacterium | reverse complement strand
GGCAAAAACTGTTGAGGATCAAAGCGCGAATTTCGCCATTCTGGACCAGATCGCAGCGCTCGATTGGATCTCGGAAAACATCAACGTGTTCGGAGGCGATGCTGACAATATCACCATTTTCGGAGAGAGCGCCGGTGGGCACAATGTGGCGACGCTCATTACCTCGCAACGCGCGGCAGGGAAATTTGAGCGTGCGATTATCCAGTCCGGCAGCTTCCAGTCCGTCACCCTTGAGGAAGCTGAAACCGGCACCCCACTGTCAGCTGCACCCATCGCAGACAAGCTGCTGGGGGCGACTGTGACAGCCGAGGGGCTTCGGTCGATCCCCTTGGATGAGTTTTTTGCGGCGTATACAGTCGATATTCCGCCGCACGAATTTGAACCGCCGCGGATTATCGAAGATGGGGTTGTCGTGCCCGAAGGCGGCGTCATGTCGGCGCTCGGGTCCCAAGAGACATTCAATGCTGTGCCAATCATGACCGGCACAAATCGCGACGAAACGAAGCTCTTCAATATCCTGGATGATCGTCTTGTGCGCTGGCGGTTTGGGCGCATTCCCCGCGCCCGCGATCCGGACGTTTATGACGCCGTCAGCGAGTATCAGAGCCGGATGTGGCGCGTCTCTGCCGTAGAGAAGCCGGCTGCCCGGATGGCCGAGAGCGGGCATGCTGAAGTCTACGCCTATCGTTTCGATTGGGACGATGCCGGGAAAGTCTTCGGCGCCGATTTCGGTCGCCTCTTTGGCGCCGCGCACGGGCTGGAGATTCCATTCGTCTTCGGACAGTTCCGTTTTCTTGGCAGTGCCGATCGCTGGGTATTTACGAAAGAGAACGCGTCAGAGCGTCTCGCCTTATCGTCAGAGATGATGAGCTATTGGGGCGAGTTTGCGCGCAGCGGCGCCCCCGGGCGTGGCACGACGGGCGACTTACCGGAATGGCGCCCTTGGTCGAGCGGTGCCGAGGCCCCGGCGCTGATGTTCTTCGACAGCCAGTCCGGCGGCGGAACGCGGATCGAAGAATCCGCAGATAGCGCCCGCATGGTTGCCGAAGACCTCTTCGCAGATGACCGCCTGGAAGATGAAGACCTCACCTGCACGGTTTATGAGGCGACGCGCTATTGGAATCCCGAGCTTGAGACCCATGATTTGGGAGGATGCCTCGACGCATCTTTGACATCCGAAGCGGAGTAATCGGCAATGAGTTATGTTCTGATCCACCATACGGGGTGCGGCTCATCGAAAAAGGGGCTCGCCCTTTTGCAAGAGAACGGGATCAATCCTGAGATCCGCAAATATATGAATGCGAGCGAGCGGCTGTCCGTGGACGAGTTACGCGAGATCGCCGCGAAGATGGGCGGCGTGTCGCCCCGCGAGTTCATACGCGAGAAGGACGCCGCGGCTGCAGGCCTTAGCGAAACGGCGAGCGATGACGAGGTGTTCGCGGCGATGGCGGACAATCCGAAACTGGTCCAGCGCCCCATCGGGATTAATGGCGATCGCGCCATTCTTGGACGCCCGAATGCGAAGCTGCTCGACATCGCATAAACTGCGGCACGCTTTGTCCCTCGGTCGGTGAAATTGCATCGATCTTCTGAAGGTAAACGAAATCAAGTTTTGCGATGTTGGCCAGCGCTGACGGAGCTTTTCTATGTTTGCCCTTTGGGTTGCAGCTTTTCTATTGATCGTCTCAGCAGTCCTTCTGCTCGGCGTCCCGATGTTCGTGCTCGGTCCACGCACAGTGCTCTCGCGCATGTTCCGCGAAGCCGACGGCCAGATCGCCGTCGGGACGATTTGCGTTACGACACTCGCCCTTGTGCTTCTGCCGGTTGTCGCCGGCCCCTTGATTTTCGGCGGCGATATCGTCGACATAACGACTGAAAATCTGAACCGCCTGGACTGGGACGTCTAACGCCAAGCGCGCGTGTGAACCGGAGGGCATTTCGAAAGGCCCACCGGATGAAGTCGAACCCTGGAAACTTTTTCGAAGACTTTCGCGTCGGACAGACGTTGACCCATGCGACACCTTTAACGGTAACTGACGGGGATGTTTCTCTCTACCGGGCGCTCACCGGCTCACGTTTTGCACTCTTCAGTTCGGCGCCCTTCGCCCACGCGGCAGGGTTCGATCGTCTGCCAGTTGACCCGCTTATGGCCTTCCATGTCGTGTTCGGGAAAACCGTGCCGGATATCTCGCTGAATGCGGTGGCCAATCTTGGCTATGCCGATGGCCAATTCCTGCGGCCCGTATACGCAGGCGATACGCTGCGGGCGGTTTCCGAGGTGATTGGGGTCAAGCAAAACTCAAACGGCCGAACGGGTGTCGTTTACGTGCGCACGAAGGGCTTTAACCAGCATGACGACGCGGTGCTGTCTTATGTCCGCTGGGTCATGGTCAACAAGAAAGACCCGGACGCCGCCGCACCGGAACCGGTGATTCCAGAGTTACCTGACGCGGTTGACAGTAATTTTCTTCGTGCAGCAGCGGCCTATGATCGCTGGGATGCCGCGCTTGCCGGAAGCCCCCAGTGTTTTGGAGACTATGAGATCGGAGAGAAGATCAACCATGTCGATGGCATGACCGTGGAAGAGGCCGAGCATCAGATTGCAACACGTCTCTACCAGAACACAGCAAAGGTTCACTTCGATGCGTACGGTCAGAAAGAAACCCGGTTCGGGCGCCGCTTGATTTATGGCGGGGTGGTGATTTCGATCGCCCGTGCGCTCGCCTTCAACGGGCTCGGAAACGCAGCGGAGATGATGGCGATCAATGCGGGGACCCATGCTGGGCCGCTTTTCGCTGGCGATACGGTTTATGCGTGGTCGGAAGTGCTCGACAAAGCGACGCTGAGCGACACTGTGGGCGCGCTGCGCCTGCGGCTCGTGGCGGTCAAAGATCAGGACCCCGGTGACTTCGCGCTGAAAGGCGAGGATGGAAAGTACGCGCCGGGTGTTCTGCTCGATTTTGACTATTGGGCCGCCATCCCACGCTAGGCGCCAAAGACAGCCGGCATGCTCGATCTTACCTCCCCTTTCGACGGCTTCGGCGGCGTAGCGCTGGCGATTTCTGTCATCTTGTCCGCTATTGTCTCACTCATCGGGACGGCGCGGCGCAAGCAGACGGTCGAGATGGGCGAAGCGGGTGTTGCAGAGCTCTGCGAGCTCACAGGGATTATGGATCCAAAGGAATTGCAGGACGTGTTCGGGCCGCCCGATATGGGCCGCGTCTGGCGCCAAGTGACATTGCAAAATGTCTACGATGCGCGCCGCCCCCTCGGCCACATCATCAGCGGCGAGACCGTGGACTGGTTATGCATCGGCGTCGCCGCTGCACATTTTTTCTCCGATCACTTGATGGTGGGCATCGGACTTGCCATGGCGGTGTCATCACAGTTTGCGGGCTGGGTCTTGGCCACGCGGCTGCCGAGATAAGGGGCGGGAGGCGGAATGAATTTGGCGAGGCGACTGACGGCAGAGGCGATCGGCACGGGCGTCCTTATCGCGACCGTGGTCGGGTCAGGTATCATGGCGCAGCAATCCACCGAAGACCTTGCGCTTGCGCTTTGGGGCAACACGGCGGCGACGGGGGCCATGCTGGTGGTGCTGATCCTCATTTTCGGACCGGTGTCCGGCGCGCACTTCAATCCGGCTGTAACCCTCGCCTTTCGCATTCGCGGTGATATCAGCACGGCCGACGCGGCCGCCTATATGGCGGTGCAGATTCTTGGCGGTCTCGTCGGCGTTGCTCTGGCGCATACCATGTTCTCAATGGAGCTGATGCAGATATCCGCGACCATCCGGACTGGCCCCGGCCAGTGGCTCTCTGAAGCTGTCGCCACAGCGGCGCTTATTGGCGCAATCCTAGGCTGTGTCCGCTTCCGCCCAGACGCGGTGTCCTATGCCGTAGGCCTCGTCATCACGGCCGGCTATTGGTGGACGTCATCAACGAGTTTTGCCAACCCAGCAGTTACGATTGCCCGCATGTTCACAGAGAGTTTTTCCGGTATCCGCCCCGCAGATGCGGGCGCCTTCATTGCCGCGCAGTTCGTCGCCGCTGCGATTGTAACGCCTGCTCTCCTCTGGCTGTTTATGGACAAGAAAGAGCTGGCCCATGGCACGTGATGCACTGCCGGTGGTCGAGGCACCGAGCCTGTCGCCGTTACCAGGGATCGTGCATGGCTTCTTTGGCCGGACAGGCGGGGTGTCAACTGGGATTTATGCGAGCTTGAACGCCGGGGCTGGATCGGATGACGCCCCCGACGCAGTGCGAGAAAACCGTTCAAGGATCGCGGCGCATTTTGGCTTGCCGGATGCCAGCCAGCTTGTCTCTTGCCATCAGCATCACTCGGCGGATGCCCTGCTGATCAATGACGTCTTCACGACCAGACCTAAGGGCGACGCCATGGTAACGCGCCAGGCTGGCATCGCCCTCGCCATCCTGACGGCAGACTGCGTCCCGATCCTTTTTGCAGACGCCGAGACCAACACGATTGGCGCAGCCCATGCTGGCTGGAAAGGGGCGATTTCGGGGATCTGCGCAGCCACGCTCGATGCCATGGAGGCGCTCGGCGCCGCCCGCGCGCGGATCCAAGCCGCGATCGGCCCCGCGATTGGCCAGGCGTCCTACGAGGTGGGCCCGGAATTTGTTGAGCGGTTCCTGATCGATGCGCCCGCGAACGAACAATTCTTCAAGGCCGGCGCCGGCGATCGGCACCACTTTGATATCCAGGGCTACGTCCGTGCGCAGCTCGAACATGAGGGCCTTCGACAGGTCGACGTGATCGCGCACGATACGTGCGCCATGGAGGACACATATTTCTCGAACCGCCGCCGAACCCATCGCGGGGAGGCCGACTATGGCCGAAATGCATCGGTTATTCTGCTTCACGCAGAGGGGCTGTAAGAAACCGTTTCGGACCCGTTGCGACTCGACGTTCTTTGCGACAAAAGCGTGACAAAACCAGTCAGCCGGGGGCTCGCCGATGAAACTCTTGACCTGTAACTCCAACAGGCCGCTGGCGGGGGCCATCGCCGACTATCTGGATGCGCCTTTGACCGAAGCAGAGGTGAAGACCTTCGCGGACAAAGAGGTCTTCGTCCGCATCAATGAGAACGTCCGCGGCGAAGACGTGTTCGTCATCCAGTCGACCAGCTATCCAGCCAATGACAATCTGATGGAGTTGCTGATCTCCATCGACGCTCTCGCCCGCGCCTCCGCCCGACGCATCACAGCGGTGATCCCTTATTTTGGCTATGCGCGGCAGGATCGGAAAACGGATGGGCGCACGCCCATTTCCGCGAAACTGGTGGCAAACCTTATCTCAACAGCCGGCGCAGACAGAGTGCTAACCATGGATCTCCACGCCGGGCAGATCCAGGGGTTCTTCGATGTGCCAACGGACAATCTGATCGCCGCTCCCGTGATCGAGGCTGATATCAAGGCCCGCTACAATGGCGATCATTTGATGGTTGTTTCACCGGATGTGGGCGGCGTCGTCCGTGCGAGATCCCTTGCTAATCGGCTCGGCTGTGACCTCGCCATTGTGGACAAGCGCCGCCCCAAGGCTGGCGTGTCGGAGGTGATGAATATCATCGGCGATGTGGGCGATCGGCGGTGCATTCTAATCGACGACATCTGCGACTCCGGGGGAACGCTTTGCAATGCCGCCGAGGCGTTGAAGAAAGAGGGCGCAACGGATGTGAGTGCCTATGTCACCCATGGCGTCCTGTCGAATGGCGCTGTGAAACGGGTAGAAGAGTCGGTGCTCGACGAAATCGTCATCTGTGACACGATAGAGCCCCGCGAGGCCGATATGCTGTCGAAATCGATGCGTGTCCTGGGCGTGGCGCCCCTGCTCGGAGAGGCTATCCGACGTATCGCCAACGAAGAGAGCGTGTCGAAGCTCTTCGACTAAACGACTCAATCTCAGCTCGCTATCAACGCCCTCGCAAGATCGTGAGCGGCGTTGAAGCCGCTTGAACAATTGTTCTGTTGTTTCCGGTCGGAACTGCAAGTATGTCCCACCTTGTCGACAAAGCGTGGTGTCTTGTCGCAATAATTTCGCAAAACAAGGAATATTGTTCCAATGGCCTCCTCCCAGCCTTTCCGTTTCGCCCTCGCCTCTCTCATTGGCTTGACCAGCGCCGCGGCCCCCCTTGCATCTGCAGACATCAGCGATGTTCGCACGGTGACCGTCCAAATCGGTGATATCGACCTTAACGAGCAGAGCGGTGCGACCGCTTTCGTTGATCGCCTCGACGCCGCCGCAGACCAAGCATGCCGCCGCGCATCCGATAATAATGGCCGCCAAGCGATCAGAAGCCGCGTGAACGCGGCGATCGAATTCGAGAACTGCCGTCTCGACGCCGTGCAAGGCGCTGCGAGCCAAGTCGACGCACCACTCACACTGGCGGCGATCCAAGACGCTTTTCCGGGCGCCACAGTCACGGTCGGTGAGCCGATCTTGACCGATGTTGCGTCAGATCAAAGCTTCTAAAAGACTCACACGCCCTTAGAGCAATAGCCCCGGCGCCTTCGGATGCCGGGGCTATTTTGTTTGGATGGGCTGAGAGCGCGCGCCGGGCCCGAGCGTCAACTCAAAGCAAAAGACCCCGGCAGGATCGCCCTGCCGGGGTCTTATTAGAGAAGAATTGACTGTCCTAGAAGGGACGGAAGGTGAGCTGCAAGCCGACACCATTGTCCGGCGCCCCATCTGTGAAGCCGACCGAGCCATAGAATGTCCAGCGAACCTGATCCGTAAGTCGGCCGGTGATCGCGCCGAACAGTTCATTACTGTCGTCGGCAGTGTCTGTCGTCGCCTCGCGATAATCATAGGAGCCGAGCAGCGCGTAGCCACGCCCTAGATTATAGCTCGCGCCGGCGCTCACATTGAACGTATTGTTCAGGTCCGCGCCTTCCGGATCACCGCGCCAGCGGAAACCCACCGTCGTGAACGGGGTCAACTTGCCAAGGCTATACGCCAGGTCGACCGCAACTCCGCCGTCGACTTCACCCGTTCCGAGACCTTGGTCTTCGTCGGCGGTCGGGATCTTCAGCCGCCCCTGGAGTTGGACGAGCCATTTACCTGTCACCGTGGTCGGGACGTTGTAATTGACGCCAAGCGTTAGGTCACCGAAACCCGAATTGGTTTCAATGTCTCCAACGGCGCCGCCATCGATGATGACGCCATCACCGACCACGCCGCCTGGCCCCTGAATCTGGAGCCACGATGCATTCACCGAGAAGCGGAAGTCGCCGACATCCGCGCGGGCTGAAAACGGTACGGATAGCGTTTCTGTTTCAGCTGCCGCACCGAAATCCCCTTGGCTGAAATCCACGCCGGCGGTGAAGGACGGGCGAATGAACGGGGCATCATTCGCGGGTGGATCGTCCGGCATATTGTGGTCCTGCTCCTGGCCAAAAGCCGGGCACGCGACCGCAACTGGCACCGCCATGGCGGCCAGCAAGATCTTCTTTTTCATGGGTCTCTCGCTAAAGTGGATTAGCTGCCAAAGCCGGATGGGCGCTCAACGCGCTCAACGCGATCGACGCGCTCAACCCGCTCGACGCGATCAACGCGTTCGACGCGCTCGACACGTTCCACTCGCTCAGGGCGTTCAAAGTCTCGAACGTTTGCGACTGCTGAGGCGTCTGGCGCTTCCGTGACGACCTCAGGCAGTTCATTCACTGGCTCAGGCTTGACCACGCCTGGGCGCTCCGGCGCAGACTCTGGTGGCTGCGCCATAGCGAAAGCCGAAATTCCGGTCAAAATGGCGGCGAGTGTGAGTGTGCGTTTCATGGGAGCGCTCCTTCTGCTTGGGGACGCCCTCTTCTCGGTTGCTCAGCCGGTGAGAGCAATTCACGGTTGCCCAACAGGCGCACACAGACGCGTTAGCGCGCCGTGAGTTTCCGCCTCGGATCAAACCAAAACGCCCTACGCTGAGAGCGCAGGGCGTTGATTAGTCAGGAGGTTCAGATCGGGGCTAGCGACCGGCTAGGCGAAGGAAGCGATCCCGCAGATCCTTGTCTGTTTTAAACACACCCGTGAATTGCGTTGTGATCGTCGAAACGTTCTGATGGTGAACCCCACGCGTCGTCATGCACTGATGCTTTGCGTCGATGAGCACGGCAACACCCATGGGCGCTAGCGTATCTGAGATCGCATCGCAGATTTGCTGCGTCAGCGTTTCCTGAGTCTGGAGCCGCTTACAAAAGATTTCAACGACCCGGGCGATCTTTGAAATTCCGACAACAGCGTCCGTTGGCATGTACGCCACATAAGCCTTACCGAGGATTGGAACCATATGGTGCTCGCAATGGCTCTCAACATCGATATCGTTAAGCATGACGATGTCATCGTAGCCTTGCACATCTTCGAAGGTCCGGCTGAGTTCGGCAACTGGATCCATCTCGTACCCAGCGAAGAATTCGCGATAGGCATTTACGACGCGCTTCGGCGTGTCGATCAGGCCTTCACGGGCGGGGTCGTCTCCAGCCCACGCCAGAAGCGTCCGGACCGCGTCTTCGGCTTGTTCTCTTGTTGGGCGCTCAACGGTTTCTGCGCGCACGATCTCTGTCTTTTTAGTAATGGCATCCATAGCGGGAATTCCTATTGCTGAGGGACGAGGGTCGAGCCGAGGCGACAAAGCGAGCGCAAGACCCCCACTTAGAAATGCCCGGACTTAACGCCCGCCCGAGTTGTTACCCTCAGGGCGACTAGATCAATATAGGGTGGGCGAGACGCGTCTTCCAACTTTTTTCCATTGCAAAGGGGCGCTAAAGACCGTGATGATTCTTGGACACTCAGAGAGGTGACCTGTCCGTGTCACTCCATTTCTACAATACGCTTGCGCGTCAGAAGGAGCTCTTCGAGCCAACCGATCCCGATCGGGTAACGCTCTATGTCTGTGGGCCGACGGTCTATAATTACGCCCATATCGGAAACTTTCGGCCCGTCGTTGTTTTCGACACGCTCTTTCGACTGCTGCGCGCGACCTATGGCGACAACCATGTGGTCTATGCCCGCAACATCACAGATGTGGACGATAAGATTATTGCCGCTGCTCAAGCGGCAAGCGAACCAATCGACGCGCTAACAAAAAGATTTGCACAGATCTACGCCGACGAAGCGGCTGCCCTGAATGCTCTGCCGCCGACGGTTGCCCCGCGGGCGACTGCGCATATCCAGGAGATGCTCGGTATCATTCAGACACTGGTCGATAAAGACCATGCCTATGTGGGCGACACCGGAGTTTGGTTTCATGTGCCCTCAATGGGGACCTATGGCCGGTTGTCTCGCCGGCAGGCTGAGGACAATGAAGCAGGCGCCCGCGTGGATGTGGAAGCCGAAAAGCGCGATCCATCCGATTTTGCGCTTTGGAAGTTTGAGAAACCGGGGGAACCAGACGATGCTCTTTGGGATAGCCCTTGGGGTAAGGGCCGCCCGGGCTGGCACATTGAATGCTCCGCGATGGCCGCGAGCGCCCTTGGTGAAACGATCGACATCCATGGCGGCGGGATCGATCTCCAGTTCCCGCACCATGAAAACGAGATTGCCCAGTCCGAATGCGCCCATGGCAAACCCATGGCCCGCGTATGGATGCACAATGGCTTTCTCGACATGTCGGGGGAGAAAATGTCGAAGTCACTCGGCAATGTTGTGCTCTTGCATGACTTATTGGCGGCCTGGCCAGGCGAAGCAATCCGGTATGCCCTCCTCTCCGGGCACTATCGCGCCCCGCTCGATTGGACGGACGATCTTCTCAGCCAATCCAAAACAACCCTCGACCGCCTCTATGGCGCCCTCCGCCGGGTCGAAAGCGCAGAAACTGTCGCGCCGACCGATACGCGTGTGCGAGACGCCCTCGCCGACGATCTAAATACGCCGGAGGCCTATGCCGCACTTGCTGCGCTCGCGACAGCTGCGAACAGCGCCGCCGATGCGGGTGACCAAAAGGGCATGGCCGAGGCAAAAGCCAACCTCCGGGCGGCGGGCGATCTTCTGGGTCTCCTGCAAATGAGCCCGGAAGCCTGGGAAAAAGGCACCGACCAAAATGACACCGCCCGGATCGATGCGCTCGTGGCCGCGCGGGATGCGGCGAGACAGGCCAAAAACTGGGCCGAGGCGGACCGCCTAAGGGATGAACTGACCGCTGAGGGCATTGAGATAATGGACGGGCCAGAGGGGGCAACATGGCGACGCGTCTGAGGTGCTCCAGCATTGACTTGACCCCCGCCGAGGCATCATCAATAGGCGTCGCGTAGGGGACAGATTGATGGCAGACATCTTCATTTCGTATAGCCGCCAAGATCAGGAGATCGTTGAGGCCCTGAAGGATTTACTCGAGTCCGAAGGCTTCACGGTTTGGTGGGACGCAAAACTCTATAGCGGTGTCAAATTCGAAGCAGAGATCGAGCGGCAGCTCCACGAGTCCGCTGCGGTGATCGTTCTATGGTCGCGCTATTCAATCGACTCGAAATTTGTGCAGGCAGAGGCGCGCGTTGCATATGAGGGTGACCGGCTCCTACCGCTGGCGACGGAGCCGATCGACATCACGTCGATCCCGTTCACAATGCGCGACGTACACATTGAACGGATCGACCAATGGGTGGAAACCCAAAATCCGGACGACGCGCGCGACGCCCTTAAAGCGGTCCGGCAAATGGTTCAGCTCAATAGTCAGACACCAGCGACAGAACGAACGGACGCTACCGTCGAGTTCGTCTTCTTCCAGGCCATTGCCCTCAGCGAGAATGTGAAAGACTGGAAGAATTATCTTGAGCGGTTCCCAACAGGCCAATTCCGCGACATCGCCAGAAACAAGATCAAGGCCCTTTCCGATCGGCGTCGGAAACCGAAGCGTACAGACGACCGTGAAGAGCGGCGCGGTGGCGGGCTGGTCGCGGCCATAAACGCCGCCGTTTTGGTGGCACTCCTAGGGATAGGTGGCGCGCTCGCGACGGGTCCTATGGGTCTTGGCTATTGGACCATGCCTGAAAGAAGTGACGTTGGGACGAGTTTCGAAGACAAGCGAGCTGCACTGATAGAAGCGTCCCTCGCTTTCAATGGACGAGGGTTTTCAGATGACGACGCCCGTGCTGCGATCAAGGCAGCCAACGCCTTAACAGACCTGGAAATCGAAAGCGACGAGACGCTAGTTACAACCCTCGAATCTATCATGGACAGTTTCTTTTCCGCGAGCCGGTTCGACTTCGCAGCGCGCGTGGAGGAAGTGCATGGCGATTTATTTAAGCGGCATGCTGAATTCTACGTCTCTTTCTGCCTCTCATATGGACGACGGCTCCTCGCATCTCGTCCCGTGTCTGCCCGCCAGCTTTGGTCGCTTGATGACGAAGAACAATTCGAAAGAGATCTCGCCAAATACTACGAGTATGCGAAGCTCGACATCGTCCGGCAGCGGTTCCCGGAATACGAAGTTCTTTATGAACCGGCCATCTTGAAACTGCAGGGCGCGCCAGAAGGCCGTGTGATTTCCCGCGTGGCCCGCGCGGAAGTGCTAGAAGACATTGATTTACAGAATTTCCAGCGCGAACTCGAAGCATACGCGACGGGTTCGTTCACGATAAATCCAGACGATCCAGAGGCAAGCACTATTCGAGCTCGGGTCCGAGATCTCATCGCCGAGTATGCATCATACGACCCATCCGGGAGTTGGCGTGAAGTCGGTGTCCGCGCGAACATCGACATGACACGTGACGATTTGAAACCCTTGGACGGCGTCTCAGCCCTCATCGCTGACTCGGTCGATCCCGACGCCGCGAATTAGCGCCCGGCTAGGTATTCAGCACAAGGTCGTTCCGGTGGATGACGGCTGGCCGGTGCATGAGGCCGAGAATAGCTTCGATCTCGTCCTCATGCACCGACCTGCGATCCGGCGGATATCTGCTGCTGCGTAGGCCGTGACACCCATGCCGATCGCGCGTCCGTTTGCGGTTTGGATTGAGACGGCCGCCCCCCGCTCAAATGATCCGGCCACCGAGACAATCCCAACGGCCAGAAGGCTGGCGCCGCCTGCCAGGGCGGCCGCTGCGCCCTCATCGATCGATAGACTGCCCTCCGGCAACAAGTGCCCCTTGAGCCAGAGGCGGCGGGCCGTTTCGGCAGAGACGCTCGGCTCGATCCAGGTTGCACGGGCCCCGGCTTCGAGGTCCCGCAAGGGTCTATCTCGCGCCCCGAGCGTGATCGCACAGGCGCACCCGGCTGCATAGGCGATCTGGGCTGCTGAAATCTTTGTGGCCATGCCCCCTGTCCCGGTGCCGGACTTTGCATTTGCTCCGCCAGCCATGGCCTCAATGTCGGGCGTGATCTCTGTGAGATGCGCGACAAATTCGGCCGTGTCATCCGTATTTGGATCGGCCGTATAGAGACCGTCGATATCAGACAAGAGTATCAAGAGATCGGCAGACACCATTTGGGCGACGCGGGCGGCCAACCGGTCATTGTCGCCGTATCGGATCTCTTCGGTGGCCACCGTATCATTTTCATTGATGACGGGAACAAAGCCGGCCTCGAGCAGCGTCTCCAATGTCGCTCGGGCGTTCAGCCAACGGCGGCGGCGCTCAGTGTCTTCCAGGGTCAACAAAGCCTGGGCGGGCGTCAGTCCGGCCGGCGCAAACGCGTCCGATATGGACTGCATCAAACGAGGTTGGCCAATTGCCGCGGCGGCCTGTTTCGCATCCAGTCGCCGGGCGGTTCCGAAGGCCGATCGACCGAGCGCGGCGGCGCCCGAACTCACGAGCAGAACCTGTTGGCCGCGGGCCTTGAGGGCAGCGATATCCGAAGCCAGTCTCTGGAGCCAGTCGGCCCGCGGTGCGCCGTCCGCGGTTGTCACCAGGGAAGACCCGGTTTTCACAACAATCCGTTGCGCGGTCTCTAGCGCGGTGCTCATGGCTGCCAGCCGCCCGTCTCCTCGTCCGATTCACTTTCGGCGACCCATTCGCGATCGAGGTGCGTATAGAGTTGGTTTAGGGCGTCTTTAACCCCCTTCCCACTCGCCCCGGAGAGACAGGCCACTGGCCGGCCGCTGGCTGCCTCCAGCGCTGCGGCCCTTTCAGCGATCATCTCGTCATCCAAAGCGTCGATTTTATTCAGAGCCAAGACGATGGGTTTATCTTCAATTCCCGCAGCATAAGCATCGAGTTCTTCGCGAATTGTCCTGTAGTCTTCAGCCACATCCTCTGCAGTGCCATCCACGAGGTGAAGCAGCACTTTGCAGCGCTCGATATGACCTAGAAATTTGTGACCGAGGCCAGCGCCCTCAGCCGCGCCCTCGATCAGCCCTGGAATGTCGGCAAGGACAAATCGTCGACCGGGCCCGAGATCCACAACGCCGAGCCCTGGATGCAGCGTGGTGAAGGGATAGTCCGCGATTTTGGGCTTCGCCGCCGACACCGCCGCGAGGAATGTCGATTTGCCGGCATTCGGCAAGCCCACGAGTCCTGCATCTGCGATCAGCTTCAACCTCAGCCAGACCCATCTTTCTTCGGCGGGCTCGCCCGGATTGGCGTGGCGCGGTGCGCGATTGGTCGAAGACTTGAACCGAATATTTCCCCAGCCTCCATTGCCGCCCCGCGCCAGCAACACCCGCTGACCAACCTCGGTGAGGTCAGCAATCAAGGTCTCGCGATCCTCTTCAAAGATCTGGGTTCCCACCGGCAAGGGCACGACGAGATCGTCGCCCGACCGGCCCGTGCGCTGTTTACCCATGCCGTGCCCGCCGCGCTTGGCTTTAAAGTGCTGCTTGTAGCGATAATCGATCAGCGTGTTCAGGCCCTCAACCGCCTCGGCCCAAACGTCGCCGCCGCGTCCGCCATCGCCGCCATCTGGGCCGCCAAATTCGACATAGGCTTCCCGCCGGAAAGACACGCTGCCATTCCCGCCGGCGCCAGAGGCGACAAATATCTTGCACTGATCGAGGAATTTCATGGGGATCTACTATCGAATAGTCTAAAGCAAGCGGTGCGATCTCAAGACTGTGTGAGGTTACATGCTCACTGCACATATCTTCGAATCATATTTTTCTCGGCTTCCTCTCGGCGAACGCCAGCAAACGGGCTATATTCGGTCGAAAGTAGCCGCAGCAAGGAGCACACCCTATG
>JBCAWP010000036.1:0-14137 GCA_038534535.1 Pseudomonadota bacterium | reverse complement strand
GGTTGGGCCGGGCTCCACCTTGGGCCGGCGACCCTCACCCACCATCGCGCCGCCCGCGCCTCGGGCCGGCTGAGGGCGCTCGAAGCCATCGCCCGGCGCGTCATCTGGCTCATGGCGCTGGGGCTGGTCGACGCCCAAAAGTGTCACCCCGGATGGGGCGACAGCGCCGAGCCAGGACCCAGTTGTTCGCTCTCCAATGCGCAAGATCCCGGATCGCCGGCAGCATCCGGAATGACAGAGGTGGCCCATTTCCCGCGCGTCCGCCGGCCCAGTTTCGCCCTGGTACCGCGAGCCTGTGAAATGGTCGGCGAGGGCCCGCACCCGGCCGCGCTCCTGCGACAGGCCGGGACCCTCACCGGCCGGTCAAAACGGGACGCGGCGAAACTGCACCAACGCTACAAGCGCCTCGCCGCCCGCATCGCGGCGCTTCAAGCCGTGCTCACCGCGCCGGAGCCCCGGGCCAAGCGCCTTGCCCGGCGGATCGTGAAATGGCGGAAAACGAACGAACCGCCGCCGGTCATCCTGCCTCGGCCGCGCCCCCGCGGCCTGCCGCCGGAGCTCTCTCTCCTCGCCGTCCTCCTGCCCGCAGAGCTCTCAAAAGCCCTCGCCGCGTGGGATACAAGTTGAGATATCCGACAGTCTGAGCCCGCTTAAAGCTGCCGCACACGCCTGCGACAGCCCTGCCCTATGGCCGGGTCCGGGGAACATGCTAAATAGCGCGCCATGTGGTCTTACCTTGCCAATCCGCACCGCTTCATGGCGCTTTCACAGCGCCTACAACCGGTCCTCTATACCCTTGGCCTGGCCCTCATCGCCTACAGCGTCTGGCAGGCGCTTTACGTCGTGCCGCCGGAACGAGTTCAAGGCGATGTGGCGCGCATCCTCTTCATCCACGTCCCGTCGGCCTGGCTCGCCATGGCGAGCTATGTCGGTATGGCAGGGGCCAGCCTGGTTTGGTTCATTTGGCGCCACGAACTTGCCGATATCGCCGCAAAATCCATCGCCCCCCTCGGGGCCGTCTACACAGCACTTTGCCTCGCCACCGGCTCGATCTGGGGCAAACCCACCTGGGGAACCTGGTGGCAGTGGGATGATGCCCGCATGGTCTCGGTGCTCGTAATGCTGTTTCTGTACCTTGGATACATGGCTCTGCGCGCAGCGATGGAGACACGCCAAAAAGCCGCGCGCGCCGGCGCGATCCTGGCCATGGTCGGCGTGATCAACATCCCTCTCATCAAGTTTTCGGTGGACTGGTTCACCTCGCTCCACCAGGACGCAAGCGTGATCCGCGCGGATGGACCGTCCATGTCGCCGGAGTATCTCACCCCCCTGCTCGGCGGCGCACTCGGCCACACGCTTCTCTTCTCCGCCCTGGTCCTCACCGCCATGCGCACAGAAGTCCGGATGCGCCAGGTTTCCCGCGCCCGCGCAGCGCTCCTCGCCGGAGCCTAGGTCGTATGGATTTGGTCCCCACCTTCGATAAGAATGCCGCCTATATCTGGGTCGTTTTTGCCTTGGCGGGGCTCTCACTCGGTCTCACGGGCCTCTTTGTCGTCGTCCGCGCGCGGGCAGCGAAACGGGCGCTAGACCAATTGCCCCCCAAACCTGGAAGCCCAGACACGTGAACCGCTGGATCGCCATTGTCCCGCTTCTCGCGCTCATCGCGCTCGCCATCATCGGCGCTCAAAATCTAATGCGGGAAGAAAAGCCAAGCGCCGGTCTTTCCGATAATCGGCCCGCCCCGACCCGCGCGTTCCAGCGCTTGGAGGATGCGCCATCTCCGATCCGGTTTAATCCAAATACGGACGAGAAAGCCGTGGTCGTGAACTTGTTCGCCAGCTGGTGCGGCCCTTGCGAGGTCGAACATCCCTTATTGATGGCGCTGAGCGAGCAGCACCCGGACCGACTGGTCGGTCTTCTGTATAAGGACGACCCTGAGAACGGACGCGCATTCCTTGCAAGGCTAGGAAACCCATTCCAGGCCGTGGGTCAGGATCCATCGGGCCAGGGCGGCATAGATTTCGGCCTCACAGGCGTCCCGGAGACCTTCGTCGTTGGCGCCGACGGGATCATAAAACTCCACGTCCGCGGCCCTTTGACCCCGAACGATGTCGACAAGATCTCAAGCCTTCTCAACAGCGAGCGGTAGCGACAAAGCTATTTCTTCTTCTTGCCCTTGCCCGACGCTTTTTTCTTCTTCGGCTTAGACGCCGCCGCCGTTTCGGCCTTTCCAGAGGCTTTCGCCGCTTTCGGCTTAGCTGGCTTCGTTGCCTTTGGCTTCGGCGCCTTCTTCGCTGGTGGTGGCGGAGGCGGCGGCGGTGGCGGCGCGCTCGGTGCCGCGGCCTCAGCTCCCGACGCCTCACTTGCGGCGAGCGTCGACAAAGATTTTAAGAACGCATCCCGGCGTGTCTTCGGCAGTGCCTCGACAATCGCCGCATCGGCTTCTGCAACGCCCGGCATTGCTTTTTCGAGCGCCCGGCGGCCCGCAGCTAGAAGACTGACGGATTTCGCGCGCGCATCTGTCGCCGATGCCGCCCTCTTAATCAGTCGCGATTGCTCCATCCGAGATGCCATGTCCGCCAGCGTGGAGCGATCTATCCCCGTGACCTCGACCAGCTTTGCTTGGCTGACGCCCTCTTCTCTTGCCACAGCGGCGAGCAATGAAAACTGGCGCAGTGTGATGCCCGCAGCTTTCAGCGCATCGGCCGACCGGCTCGCCGCAACCTGTTGCGCCCGATGCAGAAGATGACTTGCCGAGCTTTCCAGACTGAAGCCGCTAGGCTCCATACTTTCGTCTGTCATATCCAGACCCCTATTGACCTCTTTATCCCCAATAGGCAGCCTTTTTCCTCCGGACTGCCCCTGTCCACTTTCGTGTGGCACTATGGTACACGGATCAAGGCCGTTCTCCCATAGCGCGATCATTTCTATTTCGGATGAAACCTTCTTTTTCAAGCAAAATACCGAACAATGACGATCGCGAGCGCCAAATCTGCGATCGATGCGGCTTTATTGACTATGTGAATCCCAAAATTGTGGCAGGGTCGGTCGTCCTTTCCGGTGAAAAAATTCTCTTATGTCGCAGGGCGATCGAGCCCCGGCGTGGATTTTGGACCCTACCCGCCGGCTTTCTAGAAGAAGGCGAGTCCGTCGAAGATGGCGCCGCGCGCGAAGCGTTCGAAGAGGCAAATGCCCGGATCGAAATTGATCGGCTGCTCGCCGTCTATTCCGTACCGCGCATTAGTCAAATCCAGATTATGTACCGCGCGCGGCTGACCTCGGAGATTTCTCCGGGTCCGGAAAGCGAAGAAGTGGGCCTGTTTGCTTGGTCTGACATTCCCTGGCAGTCCCTGGCGTTTCCAACCGTCATCTGGGCTTTGACCCATTTTAGCCAGACGCGAGGATCAAACGGCTTCGCACCCTTTGCCAATCCGCTCGGAACGGACGGACTTACGCGCTGATATCCGCCCCGGCCCCCTCGCTGTTATCTTCAAGGTGTTTCAGCATGTAAGGCGTGTTCGCCGCTCCGAACGCAACGACAATGACCATGTTTCCGAGTTTCCAGTTCGCCCAGACATCTTCGGAGAAGAGCCGCCACAACACTTCATTCCATACGGCCATCGCAATGAAGAACAGGCCCCACCGAATGGCGAGGGTCCGCCAGGCAAAATCCGGCAGATCAAAAACCGTCTTGAACATGTCCTTCCAGACATTCCGCCCAAAGAGGAACCCGCCGAAGATCAAAGTGGCCAGGAACAGGTTTTGGATCGTGGGCTTGTAATAGATGAACGTCTTATCTTGCAGCACAATGCCAAGCGTCCCAAAGCCACCGACGATCAGAGATGTGACGATCAAGAAGGGAGGGATGGTCTGCCGCTTGAGCGCCTTCAAGCCGACAATAGCCCCCGTCGCGAGGATGAGTGCCCCTGTGGCCCAATAGAGCGACGTCTCAGGGTTAAACCACTCATTATCCTCCGGGAACCGGCGGAGAACATTATAGATGAGCACAAACAGAACAACCGGAACCAGATCGCCCCAGATCTGGTTGGCCTTCTCCGCCGCGGTGCCGACGCCTGATTTTGTCTCGTCAGGCATGCTGCTGAGATCGTTCATTTCGGAAGCCTCGCTACTCCTCGTCTGCCAAGGAAGATGCGCCTTGTTCGCAAGGGGTCAAGCAAGCCGCCGAAATTCGAGCAGATCCAACCGATCAAAGCGTCACCTGCATCGTTATCAAGCCCGCCGCGAGCACGATCGCCGCCAGGGTCCGGCGACGGCCAGTCCCCTCCTTCAGAAAAACGCCGCCCATAATCGCCGCAAAGACGATAGCTGTTTCGCGCAAGGCGGCCACTTTCGCCGCCTCCATCAAGGTGAACGCATAGAGCGCAGAGCCGAAGGAGACAATCGAGAGTGCGCCTGCCACGAAGCCATACCGCCATTGCGATCTGATCGCCGCAAAGAGGGCGGACTTGCGCACGAAAACGGCCGTTGTCCCGACGAAAATCCAATCAAGGAGAAACAACCAGACAATATAGGTGAACGGATCCGGCGCGATCCGCATTCCCCGCGCATCCGCCACATTGTACAAAGCCACACCGATCGCCGTTATGGCCGCCCAAAACAGCGCCGTGACATCAGGATGCGCACCCAACCGGACGTTTGCAGGCGGCAAGGCAAAAACGATCACGGCGCCCGTCGCGACCAGCAAGCCGATGACAGCAGCGATGGAAAGCGCCTCCCCCAAGACAAGAAATGCGGCGCAGGCCGTCAAAAGAGGCGCGAGCCCCCGCATTATTGGGAACACGAGTGACAAGTCGCCCCGGTGCATCGCCCGGATAAGCGCCGCTTGGTACAGAAAGTGGACCGGCACAGCGACGCCCAGGGCTGCCCATGTCGCTGGGTTCGGAAATGGCACTAGAAACGCTGCTGGCGCGATGATCAAAGCCGCCGTGCCCGACAACATGGCACGCGTCACCAGAATGTCGCCACCACGCTTCACGACGACGTTTACAACGGCGAGTGAGACCGCCGACAGCAAGCCGAGTCCGATCGCGAGGAACTGCCCATCAATCATCAGCGGCGGCTTTGCATGCCGTTCGCCCCGGAAATCAAGACGAATGTCGACCTATGGATCAATGTCGGAAATGGCGCATTCCGGTGAAGACCATGGCGAGGCCAGCCTCGTCGGCCGCGGCGATAACTTCATCATCGCGGATCGACCCACCGGGTTGGATCACCGCCGTCGCGCCAGCCTCAGCCGCCTGGAGAAGGCCATCCGGGAACGGGAAAAACGCGTCAGACGCGGCGACGCACCCTTTTGTGCGCGGCGCCGACCACCCGGCCGCCTCGGCAGCGTCTTCGGCTTTACGGGCCGCAATGCGCGCCGCATCGATCCGGCTCATTTGGCCCGCGCCAATCCCGGCGGTGGACCCATTTTTCGCATAAACGATCGTATTCGATTTCACATGCTTCGCGACGCGCCACGCAAAGATCAGATCTTGCAATTCCTGATCCGTTGGCGCGCGCTGCGTCACGGTTCTCAAATCGGCCGCACCTATCCGGCCATTGTCCCGGGACTGCACCAGGAAACCGCCAGACACCGAGCGAACCGTCCGACCCGATGCCGTTGGATCCGGCAAACCATCGGTCAGCAAAAGGCGCAAATTTTTCTTCTTCGCAAAGATCGCTTTCGCCGCCTCGTCGGCCCCCGGCGCGATAACGACCTCGGTGAAGATGCGGGTCACCGCTTCGGCTGTGCCCGCATCAAGTGGTCGGTTCAGGGCGACAATCCCCCCAAATGCCGAGGTCGCGTCGCAGGCGAGCGCGGCTTCATAGGCGGCCAGCGGCGTCTCTCCGAGCGCCACGCCGCACGGATTGGCGTGTTTGATAATTGCAACGGCGGGCGTCTCCGGGTCCAACTCGCCGATCAGTTCGAACGCCGCATCGGTATCGTTGATATTGTTGTAGGACAGGGCTTTCCCCTGAACCTGTTCAGCCGTTGCCACGCCTGGACGGCCAGATCCATCGGTGTAGAAAGCTGCAGCTTGGTGTGGGTTCTCGCCATAGCGCAGCGCTTCTGCAAGCTGTCCGCCCGCGGCCATCCAAGCGGACGCAGCCTCACCAATCTCATCGGCATACCAAGCCGAAATCGCCGCATCATACGCCGCCGTTCGGGCATATGTCTTGGCCGCAAGCGCACGCCGAAGCGCAAAGCTCGTTTGGCCGCCATTGGCTGCCATATCCTCCAGCACCCGGTCCAAATCGCCGCCATCATTACAAACGGAGACGAAGCGCACATTCTTGGCGGCCGCCCGCAACATCGCCGGCCCCCCAATATCGATGTTCTCAATACACGTCTCGGTGTCCCGGCCCGCGGCCACGGTCGCCTCAAACGGATAGAGATTGACATAGACAAGATCGATCGCCTCGATCCCGTGCGCCTCGGCTGCCGCGCAGTGATCGGCATTATCCCGGAGGTAAAGAAGGCCGCCATGGACGACCGGATGCAGTGTCTTGACCCGCCCATCCATCATTTCCGGAAACCCGGTCAAATCAGCAACATCGCGAACGGTGAAGCCCACCTCTTTCAGAGCCTTGGCAGTTCCCCCCGTGGAGATCAGGTCAACGCCGAATTCGGCGAGGCGGCGCGCCCGCTCGATGAGACCCGTCTTATCAGAAACCGAAATCAGGGCCCGGCGGATTGGAACGAGATCGTCAGACATGGAATAGCCCCCTTGGCCAGCGGCGTGGAAAGGCCCCGCCTTGGCACCCAGCCGTTAGAGGGTCAACCAGTGCCGGTCGACGCGGCTGTAATTGGGCGCGCGGTATATGCTTCCACCAGTGTTTCCAATTGCGAGAGGGCTTCCTCCGGATCACGCTCGGACGCCGTCTTCAAGAGGCTCTCAAAGGCAAGCGGAAGCCCTTGTGAAAGCGCCGGCTCCCCGTTCACCCGATTGACGCCCTCGACCGCGGTTTTCGTGAGCGCTTCATGGTCATAGGTCAGCCGCTCATACATTTTATCGCCCGGACGCAATCCGGTATGGACGATCCGGATTTGGACGCCCGGAACCAGCCCCTTCATTCGAATCATGGATTCAGCGAGCGACTGGATTTTCACCGGCTCCCCCATATCCAGCACGAACAGACCGGCTTCGCCCGCAACCGGTTGCTGGGTCGCCGCTTGCAGCACCAGATATCCGGCTTCTTCAATCGTCATAAAGTAGCGCGTGATTTCAGGATGCGTGACCGTCACCGGCCCGCCCTCGGCAATTTGTCTGTCGAAGAGTGGTACAACAGACCCAGACGAGCCGAGGACATTCCCAAACCGCACCAGAGCGGCGGCCGTTTCTGTGCCCTCAATCGCCTGGCGGACCATCATTTCAGCCAAACGCTTCGTCGCGCCCATCACATTGTCCGGGTCGACGGCCTTATCCGTAGAAATGAAGACGAAGCGTTTCGCCTGGCAGCCGACGGCTGCCTTGGCCGCATTCGCCGCACCGCCCGCATTTGTGAGGATCGCCTCGCACGGGTTCATCTCCATCAGCGGGACGTGTTTCAAAGCTGCGGCATGGATCACGACGTCCGGCTGGGCCTCACGCATCGACCGCGCCAGGCGTGCTCCATCCCGCACATCACCAAGGACAGCGACCGATACGATTTCTGGAAACTGCGCCTGCAGCTCCTGATTGATCCGGTAGAGATTGTACTCGGAGGAGTCGTAGATCGTAATGCGGGACGGTTTCAGAGCCGCGCACTGACGAACCAATTCCGCACCAATCGTACCGCCGCCACCTGTCACGAAAAGGCTGGCGCCAGAAATCAGGTCGGAAATAGCTTCGGTGCGCCGCGGGCGTTCCTTCCGCCCCAGGAGATCGGCCGGACGAACAGGCACGAGCCGCGCTCCTTCTTCGCCGCCGCCCAGCGACATGATCTCGCTCCCGCGGGTCGATGTGGCATCCAGAATCAGTCGCATCGAGTCCCGAGACCGGCCCTCTCCCACCGTCGCGACCCAAGGATAGGCGCCATAGCGGGCCTCGAACATGTCGAGACGGCTTGGAAGATCACTCAATCCACCATGAACCGTGATCCCGCGGATGGCGCGGCCCGGCATTGTATTTGCCGTATCAATCAGGCCGAGGACGCGGATCTGGGCGCCTTTTGGGTCCCGCTCAATCTCCCGCAGTGCATCAGCCAGCGCTACCGTGTCGCCGACAAGGAGCGCGCGCGGCGCATCTTTCGCCCCGGGCCGAAAGATCTGCAGCGGTCGGTTCGTCGATCGACTAAGTGCGATCATGCGGCCGAGCAGCAACAATGCCATCCAGAATGGGACCGCCAGCAAAAGGCTTGCTCGCGGAAATCCACCGAGCCGATTCCAAAGGAACATTATTGGCAAGAAGATCAGGGCGGCAAGCCCCGCTGCCTGAATCACGCGGACGGCGTCGGGCCAGCCGGCGTGGCGCCAGACTTGTTTGTGCACGCGAAGCACCAGCAAGCCGACCATGGCGGAGAACGCAAATACTGCCGCCGCCGTGATCGGGACATGGTCTGGAAATGGCCGAGCCGCAAAATCGCCGAAGATCCGCCACCGCACTTCAACGGCGAGATACATCGCGACCGCCGCCATGGCGACGTCGTAACTTGTGGTCAGGGCCATGGCCCTGCGCGCCTCTTGGAGTGGCGTCATCCTGGTCCACCCTCCCGCCGGAAGGCCCAGCGAATGCAGTTCGTCGGCTCGGTTCCGTCGCCATTAGGATCGGCCCGACCTGACATCACGATCTGCAAGCATTTCTCAACAACGCCTCGGCCAAGATACCTTGATATCTCGAGCCGCAAATCGGGATGGTTGGTGCGAAAACGCCAAATCGGCCCCGCCTCGGAGACAAGCCGTATTGTATCCTGCTCGAGGACGGCCTCGACGGTTGGGTGCAGGTGGAAACGAATATCGAAACCCACAAACTTGCCCTCTTCATCCAGTTCCCTCGAAACTGGCCGAACAAGGCTATCCTCGCCAGTCAGACGCCGTCCGTCACCTGACAAAAACAGTCGACGCCGATGAATGAGGCCAAATCTCTCTTTCCATCCCGAATGTTGGGCATCGAGCCAGATCTCGTCGGCTTCTTCCAGCCGTTTCGCAGCGATCCCATCGGGCCCAACGGGAACAAGCAACCGCGTCGTTTCAAAGGGCTCAAGACGCGCCGAATCGCGACCTGCGAGAATCAGTGTCGAGTGGGCCGCTGTGCCGCGAACAGCCGATTGCCAATCGAGGTTCACCCCTGGCGAAAAGGCACACGATGTTACAAATCGAGCGGCACCATCGGAAAGCTCGAAACCGAGCGCGCCGGCATGGGCAAAGCCTGCATAGGGCCGCGGCGGCGCCCCACCGCAATCGAGGATCAGCGTCAGATCACCCTTATGGAGCTTTTGAAATCCAGACCGCATGGCGAAGCTGAAATGACGCGGCGCCTCCCCCAGGGCCTCAAGAACACTGCTCACAACCGTATCGCGAGATTGCCCACCATCGTTAAACGGCGCCAGCCCCCCATCGCCGAGGCGAAAGAACTGAACCATGGCGCCCATGCGCGAAATCCACTTCAGAAGGAAATCCGGTGCATCCTTTCCAGCGCGATAGAAAAGGTTCTTCAGAACCAGGAGGTCCGCCAAGGCGTAGAGTGTTTTCTCCGGAGATCGACTGACCAATCCGCCGTCCGGGAGAATCTGGTCTGTGCATTCATAGTCCAAAAGCGCCACACATTCCTCGAGATTGTCCGCCCCCGAACGGACAAGCGCCGCGGCCACAAGACAACACGCCGCCTTCCACCGCGTCGGCGGGTCCGGACACGCAGCAAGGTTCGCGGAGAGATAATCGACCTGACGCCAGAGCGTGGACCGGCGCGTTGCTGCGGTCTCGCCCATTCCGTTGTCAAACAGTTCGCGGCCGCTCAGCATCCAGTTCCAAACGCGCGCCGCCGTAGGCACCAAGCGCCAGTAAAAACCGTGAAAGCTCCCAAAATCGGTCACCCAGCGATCGACGAGCTGGCGTGCCTGATCGGCGCCGTCTGGCCCGCCCGCGAACAAAGCGCTCAACCAGTCGAACCGGTGAAGGCGATCGGCAAAATGGCGCGACGGCGCCGGAACGTCCCAAGGAATGCCGGTCGGGACATCGGCAAGCCGCTCCATACCGAACCGCCAACGGTTCTGTGTCAGGGCATCCGTTCGCCGCGGATCTGGCGGAATAATCGGTTGCGGGTATAGACGGAATTCATCCGGGGCTGGGTCGTCCGAAGGCGGAAGAGCGAGATTGGCGGCCTTCGCATCATCACCCAGGACGCCGGAAAACCGTCGCCACAGAGCAGCGTCAGAACTCGCGTCCACCTCCGGGACGGTGTTGCGTTTGGGCTTGCTCACACCGCAGCCTCGCCTCGTTACTTTACGCCATCACGCGTCGCTTAAGCGCGCTAATATTCTCAGCATACGCGCCGGCACCGCCTTTGAATACAGCCGAACCTGCAACAATTGCCGTCACGCCAGCGTCGATCGCCTTTGGCGCTGTCTCCGGGGTAAGACCGCCATCGACCTCAAGGATAATGGCGTGGCCACAATCGTCTATTTTCCGGCGCAGGCGGGAGATTTTCTCAAGCTGGTTGGGAATAAATGCTTGCCCGCCGAAGCCCGGATTAACCGACATCACCAGGATCAGATCAAGGGACTCGAGTAGGTAGTCGACGACTGTTTCTGGCGTCGAGGGGTTCAACGCAACGCCGGCTTTCATGCCCAACGCCCGGATCGCCTGAAGCGTCCGATGAGCATGCGGATCGGCCTCTGGATGTATGGTCAGAATATCCGCTCCGGCTTTCGCAAAATCCTCGATATACTGACCCGGGTTTGAGATCATGAGATGGACATCGAACGGCTTTTTGGTGTGGGGCCGAAGCTTACTAATGACGGGCGCGCCAAAGGTTAAGTTGGGCACGAAGTGACCATCCATGACATCAACATGAATCATGTCGGCGCCGGCGGCATCGATCGCCGTGATTTCTTCGCCGAGCCGCGCAAAGTCAGCTGACAGAATCGAAGGGGAAATGAGGATGTCTCGCATAGCGGACGGGGGTAGAATCAAACCGCCACTGGCACAAGATGCCAGTGGCGGAATGGATGTTTAAACTCTGGCCAGATTAGCTGGGTGTGACAATGGCCCCATCGGCTCGGAACGTCACGTTGACGGGCGTCCCCGGTGCAATGAGGACATCAGCACCCTGAACGATTTCGCGCGCCTCACCGTTCTCGAATTCCACAACATAGGCGAAGCCGCGCGCTGTCCCGGCCGCCCGGCCTGCGGCATTCCCGGCAAGGCCACCGAGGACAGCGCCGCCAACAGCGCCAATCGCTTGCGTTGTATCGCGCCCGCCGACTTGAGAGCCAAGCAGACCCCCAAGAATTGCACCCGCGCCGGCGCCAACAGCTGAGTTTTCAGGGCGGATGGTCACTTCGCGCACCGAGAGGACAACGCCGGGACGAACCGTGGCCGCTGTTCGAACGGCATTGGGGCTCACTTCATTCGCGCCATAGGTGGTAGCGCAGCCAGCGGTCATCAGCATCAGACTGCCAAGTGCAGCCGCGGTGAGAGGCCGCAGCCGAGAACGGGGGGCAATTCGGGACATTATTGGCTCCATAAGCTCCTATTTGAACATGATCATGTCGCCGTTCGCCTGAACCTCATATGAACTTATACGTGAAAATTCGTTCAGCTAGCTGGTTTCCCCGATCACGCTGTTCGCACCAAACGTGAGATGAAGAAAGCGTCATGGGCGAAATCCGCCGTTGGCAGGGTCAGGAGGTCGCCCTCAGGTCTCAAAGCATGGGTGAAACCAGCGACATCGCTTTCCGCTAAGGGGCGCCTCGCAAGAAGACCTTTCCCGATCGCGTCGTCAACAATGTCGATGCCTTCCCGCTTTAGCGGGCTGCAAACGCAATAGATCAGCGTGCCGCCGGGCTTCAACATTCGCGCCCCCGCCGCAAGAAGGCCGGACTGAACCGCCGCATAGCCCGCAATATCTGCCGGACGCTTGATCCACGCCCCTTCTGGATGTCGCCTGAGCGTGCCAAGCGCACTACAAGGGGCATCGACAAGCACGGCGTCCACAAGTCTATGTGGCTGCCAAATCTCTCCGCGCTCGACCAAAACGGTCACGCAATCCGTCAACGCGGTGCGTTCGAGATTAGCCTCGAGGCGCTTCAGCCGCGCCGCTGATCGATCGACGGCAATCACGTCCGCTCCGGTCGCGGCCAGCTGCATGGTCTTGCCGCCGGGAGCCGCGCATAGATCGACAACTGTCCGTCCCGCCGTCGCCTCGATAAGGCGAGCCGGCAGGGCGGCGGCGGCGTCCTGCACCCACCAATCGCCCGCCTCATAGCCATCGAGACCGGTCACATCGCCAGATGAGAGGGCGATCGTCCCTGGCGCAATCGCACGGCCGCTGAGCCGAGCCGCCAGCGCGTCAGCATTGCCGTCTTTCGCGGTCAGATGGAGCTCTGGCTCACGGGTTTGAGCATCGGCGAGTGCAAGGCTCTTGTCCGGCCCAAGCTCTGCGCGAAACACATCCCTTAGCCAAGCCGGCCAGATCCGGTCCGGCGGAATTGCCGACAGAGCGTCGGGCGACCGCGAACTCTTTCGCAAGACGGCATTCAGCAGGCCGGCGGCCCGGCGCGCGGACGGCCAGTTTTTCGCTGCGTCAACGGTCGCGGAGACCGCCGCATGGGGCGGTGTTCCAAGGCACCAAAGCTGCGCAGCTCCGATTTCAAGGCAGGCCCTTACCGGCGGGTCGAGCGTTTCGATCGGTCGATCGAGGCCAAGCGCCAGCGCAGCATCGATCCGGCCACGCTCGCGAAGCGCCGCACTCACCATGGCCCGGGCAAACCCGCGGTCCGCGCCTTTTAGCTCATCGAACGCGGCGACACTGGCAAGTACATCCTCAAGGGTTCGGCGCTCGCTTGAGATACGCGCCAAGACTTCTGCAGCCGCGCGGCGCGGTGATGATCCAGCCAATTCTGACAAGGCGGCGCTTAGCCCCAGGGGCCGCGCGGCGCTGCCCGTTCGCGCGCCAATGTCCCAGTTTCGGCATCTGTCTCCGCCGCAATTTTGCGAAGCGCCGCAATTCGGTTGGCTGTGACGGGATGGGTGGAAAAGAGATTGTCAGCGCCCTGACCCGACAGCGGGTTCATAATATAAAGGTGTGCAAGTGCGGGGTTTCGCTCGGCCTGCCGGTTCAGCGTGGAGCGCGTGCCCCGCTCAATTTTTGCCAGGGCTGAGGCCAGCCACATCGGATTACCGCAGATTTCCGCACCAATGCGATCTGCCTCGTATTCCCGTGAACGACTAATGGCCATCTGCACCAATGACGCGGCGATCGGCGCGAAAATCATGACAAGTAGCCCTGTCAGAACCCCGCCGCGCTCGCGCGACGAGAAAAAGAACGCAACATTGGCCAGCATGGTGATAGCCCCCGCAATGGTCGCTGTCACAGTCATGGTCAGCGTGTCCCGATTGCGTACATGCGCCAATTCATGGGCCATGACGCCAGCAACTTCTTCTCGATTGAGCGCGGCGAGCAAACCGGTCGTCGCCGCCACAGCCGCGTGGTGGGGGTCGCGGCCCGTCGCAAACGCGTTCGGTTGCGGTGTCTCAATAATATAAACCTTTGGATGCGGCATGCCGGCCTTATCGGCGAGGGCCTGCACATCGCGGACAAATGTCCGCTCCATCGGATTAGCCGACGCCGGATCTACCTCGCGGGCATTGTGCATCCGCAGGACGACTTTATCGGCATTCCAATAGGCAAACGCATTCATCGCGACAGCGACGGCAAATGCGATCGCCATACCTGTACCGCCGCCCACTAAAAATCCGACCCCGACGAAAATAGCGGTCAAAGCAGCAAGGAGCATGAATGTGCGGGCCGTTCCCATGGGTGAACCTCACTCTCGTCTAGCCGGGACCGAGGTGGCCCGGTGGTTTTCCCTCCCTATATGGGAAGAGTTAATAACGAAGTGGAGTCGCTTAACGCCGTGCCATATTTGGCTTTGCGGCGTGCGTCCGCTTCCGCAAGCGCGCGCTTTGCAGCAGGCGTCAGCTCCTTGGATTTGG
>JBCAWP010000035.1:0-14146 GCA_038534535.1 Pseudomonadota bacterium | reverse complement strand
ACCCGCCGCTTCAGATTACGCGGCATCCAATCGGCTGAGGAGATAAAGACCTTGGCCTTGGCCGAAGGAAGCGGTGCACCGTTCGCAAAGGCCACGATCCGGGAATGTTCGAGGAACCGGCCGACGATACTGCGCACCTCAATCCCTTCTGAGAAACCTGGGATACCGGGTCGGAGGCAACAAATGCCCCGCACAACCAGTCGCACCGGTACGCCAGCCTGACTAGCGCGGTACAGCGCATCGATAATGTCGGGATCAACAAGGGAATTGACCTTCCCCCAAATACCAGACGGCTCACCCTTTTGGGCATTCTTGATCTCGACTTCGATGAGGTCGAGCAATCGTTTCTGGAGCGTGATCGGAGACATCGAGATTTTCACCATGCCCGGATCCACCTTTGGCGGCTCTTTATAAGCGGTGACATAGTTAAACAATCGACCCGCATCGCGGCCCATCATCTTGTCGGCAGTGAAAAGGGAAAGGTCCGTATAGATACGGGCCGTAATCGGATGATAATTGCCCGTCCCGAAATGGGTGTAAGTGGTCAGTTCGCCGTCTTCCCGCCTGACGACAAGGCTAATTTTCGCGTGGGTCTTATGATCAATGAAGCCATAGACAACCTGCACACCTGCCCGCTCTAGGTCCCGAGCAAGCCGCAGGTTCGTCTCTTCATCAAAACGCGCCTTGATCTCAACCAGCGCAGTCACTGTTTTGCCAGCCTCGGCCGCTTCGATGAGCGCAGCAACGATCGGTGAATTCGTGCTGGTGCGGTAGAGCGTTTGCTTGATCGCCACCACCTCTGGGTCAGCTGCGGCCTGGCGCAGGAACTCAACGACGACATCAAAAGACTCATAGGGATGATGGACCAGGATATCTTTGGCCCTGATCGCCGCAAAACAGTCGCCGCCATGTTCCCGAATTCGCTCTGGATATCGTGGCTCAAAGGAGGGAAACAAAAGATCCGTCCGGTCACTGAGAATGAGTTCGGACAATTGCGCCAAGCCAATCATCCCATCCAACAGGACAAGATCATTTGGCTCGGCTTCCATTTCGTGGAGGATCAAATCGCGCAGATCGGATGGCGCATCCTCATTCACCTTGATCGTCACGATCTTTCCGCGGCGGCGCCGTCGCAGCAGGATCTCAAACTCCCGTATAAGATCCTCAGCCTCGTCATCGATCTCGATATCCGAATCCCTCAGGATACGGAATAGACACCGCCCTTCTTCTTTGAACCCCGGAAAGAGCTTGTCGATGAATAGAGGAATAACCCGCTCAAGTGCGATAAAGCGGACGATGCCATTCGCGCGGTCTGGCAGACGAATAAAGCGCTGCGTAAAGGCCGGCAGTGGCACAAGCGCTGTCATTGTCTCAGCCTCGTTCGAGGTGGAGCGCATAGCGAGCGCGAGGGTAAACCCCCGGTTCGGAATAAACGGGAACGGGTGGGCGGGGTCGACGGCAAGCGGCGTCAGGATCGGCAGAATGTCATCGACAAATGTCTGCTCTAGCCAGCCGAGATCGGTCTTGCGCAGCTTCTCCGGTTTGACAATCCGGATACCCTCTGCCGAAAGCGCCTCACGTAATTCCTTCCACTGGCGCTGCTGTTCGCGCATGAGCGCCTCAGCGGCCTCCTCGATGGCGACAACCTGCTCCCCAGGTGTCATCCCATCCTGGCTAACGCTCTTTAGCCCGGCCCGCTGCTGCTCGCGCAGGCCGGCATATCGGACCATGTAGAACTCATCGAGATTGCTCGCAGAGATCGACAGGAACCGAAGACGCTCAAGCAAGGGGTGTGCGGTATTGGCCGCTTCTTCCAACACGCGCGCATTGAAATTCAGCCAGGAAATCTCACGATTGAAGAACCGTTTTGGAGAGCCCGCCAGTTCGTCTGCCGTCAGCATAGGCCTTGTCCCCCATACTCAATTGTCATCAGCGCTAAGTTCTTCGCTTTCAAGCACAGACTTTGCCAATTGGATACTCGGTCCACGGTTCGTTTCACTAATCGCGGCATCTAATCTGTCGATGAAGTCTTCAATCGCGACATACGATCTCTGTAGCCGCATGGCCACAAATTGGGCCGTTTCAACTTCGAGTTTGATGAAGCGTTGTCGACACCCCGCCATCAACCGCCCGATCATCATGTCATCATCCGGGCTGGAGATCTTCGCAGACGGTATTGCCCGCAGGCGGGACGACAGATCTCCCTCCGGACAGGGCCAGGCAGACGGACTGGATCGCGCACTCAGCAGCAAGCGATGCGACTGCCCCGAAAAGACATTGAGCGCCATCAAGAGATTGTCGTCGTTCTTAATCTGGTCTGCGAGGTCGATGGCCCCGTTCTGATCTGCAAAGGCTTCAATCTCTGTCGGCGTCATGGCATCGAACTGCGCGGCATCGATCAAATTGGCGCTGTGTTCCCCAGCCCACAGATAAAGCAGGAGTCCAAGACCGCACCGCGGTGGCCCGAATACACACATGATGTTTCCAGGCCATGTCTCGACAGACCGGATCGCTGTGACTGCCGATCTGTTCGACGATGTCACGACGACATCGTCGAAGGTGACGGCCTGTTTCTCGAAGGGGAACCGAAGCTGGTCTTGTTCGCGTGCCATCCCCGGCCCGGCCCTATCGTATGGCCGTCACCGCCGACTGCATGACAAAGCCATCCGGCGTCGCTGTCATATCCACGCCGCGCTGGCGCAAGTCGATCTGCAGCCGATCAAGGTCCCCCACAAATGCAAACTGTACGACAGCGCCGTCCGACGAGATCGCACGAATCTGGAAGTCAGAGACGAGCGGAGAGCGCGCGAGCGAGCCCCGCAATGTGTTCCACTCTGGTAGAGACGTATACAGCACCGTCGCTTCCGATACGGTCTTGGCTCCGGATCGGACGATCGATTGGCGTTTCCACGCTTCATCGAGCAGCGCTGATGCGGCTGACACGGCCTCGTCCATCGTCGCAACACGGCGCGTCGTCCCCAGCACGACCTCGCCGGCTGCCGTCAGTACGGAGACAGTCGCCGCATAGGCGCCGGGCGCCCCGCTCAATTCAGCGACGATTGCCCGCCGCGCGCGGGACGTGCCCACTTCTAGCTGCACCTCGTCCCAAGACACACCGCGCGGATAGGGCAGCAGCGCCGTAACCCAAGGAGCCAATGCACCATCATTGCGCTCGCCCCAGGCCAATTGCCACTCCCCGACAATGCGCTCCCGCGCAATGGGCACGAGTAAGCCAACTGGCGCCTGGGTATCAACGAATGGGATATTCTGCTCGCGCAGATAAGCACGCACTTCCTGTGGGTTCAGTACCGCTGCCAACGTCGCGATATAGCGCCCGCCGCCCCGGGTCTCATCATCGACATCGACCGCGGCGGCCAAGCGCTGCGCAAGTTCCGGGTCGATTGGTACGCCGCCATTGGAAATCCTGTCCTCCGGCAGAGTGATCCGCTCGATCATCCGGCGCGCGCCGATCAAGCGTGCTTTCGCAAACGCCTCTTGCTGGGCCTCAATCACGGTCTCGGCGCGCTCGTCGACCTTGATGTTCTTGACCGTATAAAGGCTGCGCGTATCGGCCTTCGCGGCGAACACCCCGAAAAGAGCCCCCACGGCGAGGAGGAGAAAAACCCGAATCATATCTGCCTCTCAAATTTCCCTGACTATTCCTCTAGCAGGCCACTCATATCGCAGAAACAGTCTTTGCTGCTGGAGGTGCAGTCATCCACATGATAACCGACGGCCCCATGAACGAATCCGACAAATCATCCCTCTCCTACCGGGACGCTGGTGTCGATATTGAGGCAGGCGACGCGCTCGTCAGAGCGATTGGGCCCCAGGCGAAATCAACCGCACGCCCTGGCGTGATGGGCCGTCTCGGCGGCTTCGGGGCACTTTTCGACGTGAAGGCGGCGGGATTCGACGACCCTGTGCTGGTGAGTGGAACTGACGGCGTCGGCACAAAACTCATGCTGGCCTTCGCCACCGGGCGCCACGATACAATCGGGATCGATCTTGTCGCCATGTGCGCAAATGACATCCTCGCCCAAGGCGCCACACCCTTGTTTTTCCTGGATTACTTTGCGACAAGTCAACTCGATCCGGGCGTTGCCGAAGCCGTCATCGCAGGGATCGCCGAGGGGTGTCGTCAGGCCGGGTGTGGCCTCATCGGCGGCGAAACGGCCGAGATGCCCGGCATGTATTCGCCCGGCCACTATGATCTCGCCGGTTTCGTGGTGGGCGCGGCAGAACGTTCAGCCCTTTTGCCCAACCACGATACCATGGCGCCCGGCGATGTCCTGATCGGCCTTTACTCTTCAGGCCCCCACGCCAACGGTTATTCTCTCATCCGCAAATGCATTGAGCGCGCGGAACTGTCACTCGACGCGGACGCCCCGTTTGCAACGGGTATGACGCTTGGTGACGCCTTACTCACACCCACGCGCATCTACTGTCAGTCGACCCTGCCTTTGTTCAGCGCGGTGGGCATACGCGGCGTCGCCCACATCACCGGCGGCGGCCTAACAGAGAATACGCCGCGCATGTGTCCCCCCGGACTCACGCCGCGTCTCGATGATCGTGCCTGGCAAGTTCCTCAGGTATTTCAGTGGCTTGCGGACGTTGGAAACATCCAACCCGCTGAGATGCGGCGCACCTTCAATATGGGGATCGGCCTCGTCCTCGCGGTTGCGCCGACCGCCGTGGACGCGGCCATAGCGCAACTGAAGTCTGCGGGTGAAGACCCGGTGGTGATCGGGGACCTTGTCGCAGCGTGACGCGCCTTCGGCTCGCGATTCTGATCTCTGGACGGGGCTCGAATATGGAAGCGCTGCTCACAGCCGCACGCGATCTCGCCTACCCCGCCGAGCCTGTGCTTGTTGTGTCCAACAGGCCAGGTGCCGAAGGCCTTGAACGGGCCGCCCGTTTTGCCGTCGAGACCGCGACGATCGATCACAAGCCGTTCGGCAAAGACCGGGAGGCCTTTGAGCGTGCCATGGATGGAACACTGCGCGCAGCACGTGTCGACGTGATTGCGCTTGCGGGGTTCATGCGCGTCCTAACGCCTTGGTTTGTCCAGCAATGGGATGGGCGCATGGTGAACATTCACCCGTCTCTTCTGCCCAAATATCCGGGGCTCGACACCCATCGAAGAGCGCTCGAAGCCGGAGACACAGAGCATGGTTGCTCAGTGCATTGGGTCTCGGAAGGGGTCGATAGAGGCGCGCTAATCGACCAGGCCTCGGTGCCCGTCTTACCGGATGACACGCCGCAGTCGCTGGAACTTAAGGTTCGCGAACAAGAGCATGTGCTGTATCCGGCGGCACTTGCAAAAGCCTGCCAGCAGCTTATCGGTCGAACTTAGATTGCCACGTCCAGATCGCGGAACGTTGACAGGAAGGCGAGCAAGATCGCTTGCGTTTTCGGATGCTGTCTCAGATCGCCATTACTCAGCGAATCCGCCACGGCTCTTAGGTCAACAAACTGCTTCTTTTGGAGCCCAGTCAGATCACGGTGGGTCTGAAAAGTCATCCGCCAGTCGCCAAACATTCGACTGCTCACCGGCTCCTCGGACAATACAATACATCCCGTGTGGCGCGGGTCCTGCTTGATGCGGCGGAAACACGTTTCCACAGCCTGTCGTTCGCCTTCGATCAGTTGGAGAAAGCAGCCCTCATGGTAGATCAAAAGCCCGGAGATCCCATCACGCTCATTGTTCCGATGAGCCGCGTCCAGGATCTGACGAAGCGTGCCATCATTCAACAGTGTACGCGCAGAACTCGTATAAATCAGTCGATGCATGATGCGTGTCGGACGGTCACAAGAAGCTATCTGACACCGGTACACGCGCCAAATTAAGGATCCGTTTCCCTAGATCCGACAATCGCCTAAATTGTGCAATTATTCTCTTCTGCAACTAGCCGACGATATCGGCTTCCGAGAAAAACTGTTGAATCTCAAGGCTCGCATTCTCAGCGCTGTCAGATCCGTGGGCTGAGTTTTCGCCGATCGATTTCGCATAGAGTTTGCGGATGGTGCCGTCGGCTGCTTCGTCTGGGTTCGTCGCGCCCATGATTTCCCGATAGCGCGCCACAGCGTTCTCACCTTCCAGAACTTGGACGACGACCGGGGCCGACATCATGAAGTCGACGAGTTCGCCGAAGAAGGGGCGCTCTTTGTGGACGCCGTAAAAGCGCTCGGCCTGTTCGCGGGTCATGCGCAACCGGCGCTGGGCAACAATGCGCAGGCCGCCCTCTTCAATCACCTTGTTAATGGCACCGGTGAGATTGCGAGTCGTTGCGTCCGGTTTGATGATCGAGAAAGTTCGTTCGAGGGCCATGGCCGCGAGTCCTTTTGATGTATGGAACGTTACTGGCGCGGCCTATAGCGGCCATCAGCGCTGGCCGCAATAGACGCCGACCAACCTTAACAGATACCCTTCACACCCCGGAAAGCAGTCGATGCTAAATTCAAGTAGTCATAAGCGATGGTGAGGGTGAGTTATGAGCGGATATTGGCGATTTTTGTCTCTTGCGGGCACCTTGCTCGTCGCGGCCATGGCGATTGCTTTCATCTGGGCAGACAGTGTCCCGGAAGTGCTTGGTAAGGCGTTTGCGACCGTTGTGGTTGCCGGTCTTGGTCTACTCGTCCTGCAATCGGCCCTCTTTCCGCCGCGGCCAAAATCGGACTAACCCTTCCCGGCCTCAGTCCAGCCGCCCCTCGCCGTCTGTTGGAAGTATCGAACGGTCAGCCCTGCGGCCTTAGCCACTTTGAACTGGTTTCGCGCGACTTGCCGCGTGGCATTGTCGCCGCCATCGAACATCACGAGACAGCGTTCGAACTCGGCTTGCGCGTCCATATCCTGCCCATCCAGCAGTAAACACACATCAGCATGATTGGCATTCTCAACGCTGCCACTGATGAGGATCGGCTGGTCGGCAGGCTCCAGTCCTTCTGCCTCGGCTCGGCCGTGGGGCAAGAAGCTTCCATCGGCATAGGTCCAAAGAGTTTCGTCTAATGCGGCCCGCCGCTCGGCCCTTTGACTGACAGCTAAGACGCGCCATCCCCGCTCGAGGCACTTTTCAAGCAGAGGCCCCGCCGCCGTCTCGAGCGTTGTCCGTTCCAAATGATAGAACCACCATTCAGGGCGCCCGGTCGTCACCAATCAGTCCTCATAATTGGTCTCGATCCAGCGGCTCAAGAGACGCGGGCCGAACCCGGAGCCCCAGGCCGGATCAGTCGCCGCCTTCTCACCCTCAACCCAGGCCACACCGGCAATGTCGAGGTGGCACCAGGGCGTCTCATCACCGACAAATCGTTTCAGAAACTGCGCCGCGGTAATCGAGCCCGCCGCGCGGCCACCAATGTTCCGCATGTCTGCGAATTTTGACTTCAGGAGCCGGTCATATTCGGGGCCAAGCGGAAGCCGCCAGACCCGTTCGCCAGAGGCAAGCCCCGCCGCTGTCAATTCACCCGCCATATCATCATCGCTTGAGAAAAGGCCGGCATGGTGATGGCCGAGGGAAATCACGACCGCGCCGGTCAGTGTCGCGAGATCAACAATTGCTTTCGCTTTAACGTGTTCCTGCGCGTACCAAAGCACGTCCGCGAGCACGAGCCGGCCCTCAGCATCGGTGTTTTGAACCTCGACCGTCTGTCCGGACGCTGAGGTTAGGACATCTCCCGGCTTAATCGCGTTTCCGTCGGGCATGTTCTCAACGAGACCCACCAGCCCAACGACATTCGCTTTCGCCTTGCGGAGCGCGAGTGCCTTCATCGCTCCGGACACAGCAGCAGCACCGCCCATATCACCCCGCATGTCCTCCATGCCAGCCCCTGGCTTTATGGAGATCCCGCCCGTGTCGAAACAAACCCCTTTTCCGACAAGGGCGATCGGCGCGGCGTCTTTATCGTCTGCGCCAGCCCAGCGCATCATGACCATCTGGCTGTCTTTGTCTGAGCCTTGGCCAACGCCCAGGAGACAGCCCATGCCAAGTTTGCGCATGTCGCTTTCGTCGAGCACCGACACCTCGATACCCAAATCCTCTAAAGACCCTAACTCCCTTGCAAAGCTCTCAGGGTAAAGATCGTTCGGCGCCATGTTGACGAGATCCCGGGCGAAGTATGTGCCTTCGACTTCAGCCTCCAACGAGGAGAAGATTTCGACCGCTTGTGTTGGGTCGCCGGTTGACAGGGTCAACTCCACGAGGCTCGGCGTGTCTGTATCCTTCAGCGTCGTAAAATACTTGTCGAACCGGTAGGCCGCGAGCTTTGCACCCGCTGCAAGCGAGGCGGCCGCTTGCGGTGAGGAAGCGAATAGGCCTGCCGATTTAAATCCGCTCATTTGCTGGGCGCGCACGAATTCAGCACCAATCCGCTCAAATGTATGGGAGTCGCGCTGAGCGGGCTTGCCACCCCCAATCAGAACCGCACGCCGCGCTGACGCGCTTTTTGGCATGACCACCAAGGCTTGCTGGCCGAGTTTTCCGGTAAAGCGTCCGCCCTCAAGTGCCTCGCCAATCAATCCGCTGCTCTCTGCATCAAGGTCTTTAGCCTCGGCGGGTAATGCGCCATCCTCGTCGACAATAAAGGCGACGATTTCGGCCTCGACTGTTTCGGCGAACTTGATTTTCATATGAGAACTCCTGTTTGTCGGCAAACTAGCCGGGACGGCGTGAGACGCAACTCATGGCGGGTTTTGGGCCGAAAATTTGTTGATCACACCCTGAGGAGGCCCGCCGGGGCAATGTCACAGATCCAGATATATATCTTCCGTGACATCTTGCGCGCGTTCCTCACCATCCTTGCGGGACTGCTAATCATCGCGATCCTTGGCCAAGGCTTAAGCCAGACCGATCTCATTGTTGAGAGCCGCCAATCCGCCGGCGTCTACTTTAAGGTCGTCATGCTCGGGACGCCGAAAGTCCTCGCCCTTTTAGCCCCCCTTGGGTTGTATGTCGCGATCGCTTGGTCGCTCAGCCGCATACAACGCGATTCCGAACTCGTTGTTGCAAGCGCGGCCGGGATGACACGCTGGCAGGTCGCATCTCCAGCCTTGCGCCTTGCGACCGTGGTCGCTCTCGTCCACCTCGCCGTAAATCTCTGGGGTCAGCCGCATCTCCAGCGCGAATTGCGAGAAACGATGCATGACGCGCGCGCCGACCTCGCCAGCATGCTCATACGGCCCGGCGAGTTCACCACGGCCGGTGAAAAACTCACTTTCTTCGCGCGGGAAAACTCGGGCGGGAACCTCAAAGGGCTCTTCATCTCCGACAGCGGCCTCAGCGAACCGGCTGACTATCTCGCCGAAACAGGCCGCGTGATCCAGATCGATGGCCGCCCCGCCCTCTTGATGAACAATGGCCAGATCCACCAAGTCGAGCCCGATGATGGCCTGTCGATCCTTGAGTTTGATCAGTATGTTTTTGACCTCGGCCCCTTTGTGCGCGAGGAAACCGATATCGTTCTGAAAGCATCAGACAGGTTTTTGCCCGAACTCGTCCGGATCGATTCAACAAATTATTTCGAGGCCTCTAATCAGCGCGAATTCCAAGCCGAAGCGAATTACCGCCTGACATCTCCGCTCTTAAACCTTGTCATGGCCCTGCTCGCCATATTCGCCGTACTCGGCGGCACCTACAGACGCACCGGTAACCTCCAGCGCATTGCCCTAACCGGAACTGCCGCCATGGGAATCATGTTTGCCCACTTATCGGCGCAGGCCGCCGCGGTTGAAACGCCGGATATGAATTCGGCCCAGTGGGTGATCCCCATTGGCCTGTTGGCCGGACTGTCGATCTGGTACTTCAACTCCCTCCAATTGCCTCGTTTCAAAGCGCGCGCCGCATGATCGGACTGAACCGTATGCAGGTCTACATCCTGCGCGAATGTATAATGGCGCTGATCACGGTGCTCGCGATCATTTCGGCGGCGGCGCTTCTGATTGATACAGTCGAGCAATTGCGAACGGTTGGAACGCGGACAGAACTTCAACTCATCGACGCGATCTATCTCGCTGGCCTCAAATTGCCGCTCCTCATCGAGCAAACCCTGCCCTTTGCCATTCTCATCTCCAGCATGGTGACATTTCGCCAACTCAGCCGGCGCGCTGAACTCCCGGTGATGCGGGCGAGCGGTATGTCGACATGGGGATTTTTGACGCCATCGGTCCTTTTGGCGATCTCCGCGGGCCTCTTTGGCGTCTTCGTCCTCTCACCCTTCGGGTCCGATGCGAACAGAGCCTTTGAGACAGCCCGCACACAGCTCCTCGAGCGGCAGGATCCCAATCTCACAGTATTTTCCACAGGAATCTGGCTGCGCACCGGAAATGATGTCTCCCAAACCGTCATCCATGCGGAAAGCGTCGACGAGACGGGGACAATCTTCGGAGACATCAAATTGCTCGAAGAACAAAGGCTCGTGGAAAATGGCCAGTTGAACGAAGCGTTCAGCTTCCTCAGACGCATTGATGCAACAACGGCCCGCCTCGGAGATGGGTTCTGGCAACTTGAAAACGTTGTTGAGAACATTCCCGGTGAGCCACCACGCTCGTTTCCACGCCTCGCCCTTCCTACTGAACTTCAACAAGTGACCTTCATGGAGCGCTTTGCGTCGCCAGCGACCATTAGCTTTTTTGACCTCCCCGAACAGATCGCCCGTGTTGAATCAGCAGGCCTGAACCCGATCCGCTATCAAGTCCGCCTCCACGCCCTGAGCGCCCTTCCGGCGCTACTGATTGCCATGGCCCTCCTTGGCATTCTTCCGTGTCTGGGGCTTGCCAGACTGGGGGGGACGGCGCGGGCAGCGGCACTGTCGCTGATCGCTGCGATCCTCCTTTTCGCGCTTCTGCGTGTTGCTGCGAGCCTCAGCGCGGTCGGTCTGATACCCCCTTACATCGCCGCCTGGGCGCCTTCGCTTTTTGCCATTTTTGCGAGCCTTTCGATCGTCGCATTTCGGGAGGACGGTTGACAGCCACTGGGCGAGACACCAGTTTCCGCCGCGGCGAAGAGAGGGTCGGTATATGAAAGTTGTCGTTGTCGAGTCTCCCGCCAAAGCGAAGACAATCAACAAATATCTTGGCTCGGATTACAAAGTCCTCGCCTCATATGGGCACATTCGCGACCTGCCCTCAAAAGACGGATCGGTCGATCCCGACAATGATTTCGCTATGATTTGGCAGGCTGATTCCAAATCAAGTGCGCGCATTCGGGAAATTGCCGAAGCGGTCAAAGCTTCCGACAAACTCATCCTCGCAACCGACCCAGACCGCGAAGGCGAAGCCATTTCCTGGCACTTGCTCGAAGCCCTCAAGAACCGGCGCGCCCTGAAGGATGTCGATGTCGAACGCGTCGTCTTTAACGCCATCACCAAGTCGGCGGTGACCCAGGCGATGGAGCATCCAAGGCAAATTGATGTCGAGCTCGTCGACGCCTATCTCGCCCGCCGTGCGCTTGATTATCTCGTCGGCTTTAACCTGTCGCCGGTGCTGTGGCGTAAGCTCCCCGGTTCGCGTTCAGCCGGCCGGGTCCAGTCGGTTGCCCTTCGCTTGATCTGCGAGCGTGAACTGGAGATCGAGACATTCGTCCCGCTAGAATATTGGCAGGTTCAGGCCAAACTTCGCGCGCCGGACGGCGTTGATTTCGATACGCGACTGTACGCCCTCGACGGGCAATCTCTCAAAAAATTTGACCTGCCGGATGAAGCTACGGCCCATGCCGCGCTGCAAGCTGTTCAAGCCGGCGGTTTTTCGGTGGCAAGCGTCGAAGCGAAACCCGTCAAACGTCGCCCGCCGCCGCCCTTCATCACCTCGACGCTCCAGCAGGAAGCATCCCGCAAGCTTGGCTTCGCCGCTAAACGCACCATGCAGGCTGCCCAAAAGCTCTACGAAGAGGGCCGCATCACCTATATGCGGACCGACGGCGTGAATATGGCGGAGGAGGCCTACGCAGCGGCGCGCAATGCGATCAAGGATCAGTGCGGCGCGCGCTATCTGCCGGAGAAAACGCGCCGCTACTCTTCGAAAGCGAAGAATGCCCAGGAAGCCCATGAAGCCATCCGGCCCACGGACTTTAACCTTCGCCCCGAAGACTATCGCGGGGATGGCGACCTGAAAAAGCTCTACACCCTCGTTTGGCGCCGCGCCGTCGCCTCGCAGATGGAAGATGCAGAGCTTGAGCGGACCACAATTGACCTTCTGTCCAAGGACAAACGCGCAACACTTCGCGCCACTGGCCAGGTCGTTGTCTTTGATGGCTTCATCCGGCTCTACACGGAAGGCCGCGACGACAGCGAAGATGATGACGCAGAAAATCGCCTGCCAAAGCTGAAAGACGGCGAACATTGCGACCTGATCGACGCGGCCAAATCCCAACACTTCACTGAACCGCCGCCCCGCTTTTCCGAAGCCTCCCTGGTCAAGCGGCTCGAAGAACTTGGCATCGGCCGCCCGTCGACCTACGCCTCGACACTCTCCACCCTGGAAGACCGCGAATACGTCCGCATCGACAACAAGCGGCTCATTCCAGAAGACAAGGGTCGCCTGGTCACCGCTTTCCTGGAGAACTTTTTCCAGCGCTATGTGGAGTACGATTTTACCGCCGCCCTCGAAGAGAAGCTCGACATCATCTCCGATGGGAAGCTCGACTGGAAAAGCTTTCTCCGGGATTTCTGGACCCAGTTTCAAGCCGATCTTGGGGAGACGACGGACTTGCGCGTCTCGCAAGTCCTTGATGCCCTCAATGAAGCTCTCGGGCCATATGTGTTCCCGAAGATCGACGCCGACGGCAATGTGCGAGAGAACCCGCGGCAATGCCCGCTCTGCGGCATCGGCGAATTGTCGTTAAAACTTGGGCGGGGCGGCGCGTTCATTGGATGCGGCCGATATCCCGATTGTAAATATACCCGCTCTTTCTCGCCCAATGCAGAAAACGATGCTGTCATTAATCCCGATGGCGAAGAACTGGGTCTCCATCCAGACAGCGAGGAGCCCATAACGCTCCGCTCCGGGCGTTTCGGCCCCTATGTTCAGCTTGGTGAGGCCGTCGAGGGCGAAAAACCAAAACGCGCGTCAATTCCGAAGGGCGTCGATCCGAAATCGGTGTCCCTCGACCTTGCGCTGAAGCTCCTCTCATTACCGCGTGAAGTCGGTAAGCATCCCGAAGATGGCGAGCCGATCCTTGCCAATCTCGGCCGCTATGGTCCCTATGTTCAGCACCTGAAAACCTACGCAAATCTGCCAGACCCCAATGAGGTATTTGAGATCGGCCTCAACCGCGCCGTGACCCTCATTGCGGAAAAACGCGCCAATGGCGGACGGGGACGGGCCGGTACGGCGAAGGTCCTGAAAGACCTTGGCGAGCATCCGAGCGAAGGCGGCCCGGTCCAGGTCCTCGAAGGCCGCTATGGGCCATATGTGAAACACGGAAAAATCAACGCGACTTTGCCTAAGGAATGGGCCCCGGAAGACGTCAATATCGACCAAGCCCTTGAGTTAATCGCTGAGAAAGCCGCCAAAAAAGGCGCGAAGAAAAAATCGCCCCGCAAAAAAGCAGCCGCGAAAAAATAGGCCGAAGCGATCTGAACACATACGCAGTCGACGACGGAATAACGATGCGCTAGCAAGCGGTGCCGCGCTACTCTGGCCCGGTTGCGAAATGGGTCGGGGGTTATGGCTTATATCGTTCGCGCATTTCTCGTTGGCCTCTTTACTGGCTTTATCTCTGCGCCAATCGCCTTCCCCCAAAGCCTAAGCGGCGTCCCGAGTCCCGTCATCCGAACGGATGACCGGCAGGCCGAATGGCGCATTGGGTTTGACCCGGGCAATGATGGGGCGCAGAGCCGCACCTCTTCGCGGCTTCACTACCAACACGGCTTTGGCAGTCGCTTGCGCGTGCGCGGTATTGTCGTTGGGTCCAATAGCGGGCCGGGCGGCTTTGATCTTACCCAGACGCAGGTCCAGACCCTCTTCCAATATGCCGATGCAGCCGATGGCGGCATCAACGCGGCCTTTCGTTTCGACTACCTACTCTCCAACGGCAATGACAATCCGGACGATATCCGCTTCGGCTGGACCGGCGATTGGCCACTCGCGCCAAAATGGACGTTCCGCACTTCAGCATTCGCCTCCGTCGAAGTTGGAAACAACCGCAATGACGGT
>JBCAWP010000034.1:0-14244 GCA_038534535.1 Pseudomonadota bacterium | reverse complement strand
GGGCTGCACCGTGACCTGGGCGCACCACGCGCTCCAGCATGGCGACCGGAAGGGGTGCCGGAATGGTCTTATTCTCACGGTCTTGCTCGGTCTCTTGTTCACTGGCGTTCAGGCGGTCGAATATGCTGAAGCTGGCTTCTCTTATTCTGGCACGCTCTATGGGTCCGCCTTCTTCATGGCGACGGGCTTCCATGGCGCCCATGTCGTTATCGGAACGATCTTCCTGATTGTCTGCCTGCTCCGCCTTATGAATGGTGGCTTCACCGCCGAGAAGCATTTCGGGTTCGAAGCGGCGGCCTGGTACTGGCACTTTGTTGATGTCGTCTGGCTGTTCCTGTTCGCATTTGTCTATGTGACGCCGCACTTGGTGCTCGGGCATTAGCCCGGGCCCCAAGGCGTAACCGCGCCGACGGGGCCGGTCCTGTGATGTTTCGTCCGCTGCCGGTGATGAGCCTCTGCGTTGCGGCGAGCCTTGCCGTCTTGTTTGTGCTTGGCGGCTGGCAATGGGCCCGTTACCAGGACAAGCTCTCCCAACTCGATACGACGCCGGCATGGACTGCAGCCGACGGAGATATCGCCGGAACACTCTGGCTATCCACCATTCAAGATGGTCAGGCCGCCTGGCGCGCCCTTGGCATTCTCGACCGGTCCAGCGGGGACACCAACCTCGTCACGCTTGGTCTCGCCATCGGTGTGAACGCACCCTCAGATGTGCCGACGGATTTTGGTCGTGTTGATGTCAGTCGCGGGATCTTTCGGCCGATCCCTGCGAAGAGCGTTTTTGCGGCGTCGCCAGACCTCGTCTCCAAAACATTCTACGGGTTCGATGTGGACGCGATGGGGACTGCGGCTGGCCGTAATCTCGCCGCCGACATGTTTGAGCCGGAGATGATCTTTCTTCGCACAGAAGACGGCACGGTGACATCGGTCGCCAACCCCTGGGCTGATCCCGCGCTTGCCGATCCGCTGCCCCCGGCCCGGCATCTTGGTTATGCGCTCACTTGGTGGGGCATAGCGCTTGGTTTGATCATCTTGTATCTGGTGTACCATATCCAAGCTGGGCGTTTGAGACTGGGATCTGCTTGATGAAATACGGCTCAACCCGCGGCGGGACGGACCCGGTGAATTTTGTCGAGGCGTGCCTTCAAGGCCTGGCGCCAGGGGGCGGCCTCTACGTGCCAGAAGCGTGGCCGGCGATTGATATCGTCTCTACACAGGAGCCTTATGCGGCGCTGGCTGCGCGGGTCTTGTCGGCCTTTGCCGGTGACGCGCTGCCGGCTGACACGCTGTCGACAATTTGCCGGTCTGCCTATGCAGGTTTTGCCCACCAGGCCGTTGCGCCTCTTGTGCAGACCGGCGCCAATCAGTGGATGATGGAGCTTCACCACGGGCCAACCTTGGCTTTCAAAGATGTGGCGATGCAATTCATTGGCGGCCTGTACGATCATGTCTTGAGCGCGCGCGGGCAGCGCATGACGGTTATCTGCGCCACGTCCGGCGACACAGGCGGCGCCGCCGCAGCTGCTTTTGCGGGCAGTGACCACGTCGATCTTGTGATTTTGCACCCCCATGAACGGATCTCGCCGGTCCAGCGCAAATTCATGACGACGACCGGGGCGAGCAATGTTCACAACCTCGCCTTGGACGGGGATTTCGATGCTTGCCAGGCCATCGTCAAATCCTTGTTTGCGGATACCGCGTTCGCGCGCTCAGTGTCCTTGACCGGTGTGAACTCGATCAACTGGGCGCGTATCGCCGCCCAGATCGGATACTTCGCGGCGGCCCAAGCCGCCCTCGGACCTGACCGGCCGCTGCGCTTCATCGTGCCCAGCGGCAATATGGGCGACGCGCTGGCGGGCTATGTGGCTGCGAAATGCGGCCTGCTCACGGACCCGGAGATCCATTGCGGCGTTAACGCAAACCGGACCCTCGCGGAGGTCTTCAAGACGGGCCGGCTGGAACGCTCATCCGCCGTCGCCACGCCGAGCCCGGCTATGGATATTACGGCGCCCAGCAATTTCGAACGCGTCGTCTATGATTTGGCGCGCGGGAATACCGATACGACGCGCCGCTTCTATGAAGCTTTTCTGCAAGCTGGATCGGCCGACTTACCGGTCGACGTGAAATCTGGCCTAGAGGCATCCTGTCTCTCGGCCTCGTCGGTGTCGAATGATGAGACCGACCATGAGATGCGCCGCGTCTTGGCCGAGACGGGCTGGCTCATCTGTCCACACACGGCGGTCGGGTTTTCGGCGGCGACGCATCTGCCGGTTGTTGATCGACCAACAATTGTGCTGTCGACGGCCCACGCGGCGAAGTTTCCAGAGACGGTTGAACGGGCGACCGGTCGCCGGCCAGAATTGCCAGCCCATTGCGCGGACCTTGATGCGCGTGCGGAAGTGTTTGAGCAGCTTCCCGCAAATCTCGACGATGTTCGGCGCAAGGTCCTGAACTTGGCCGAGGTCCCGTGCTGACGCGGTTTGAGCGTCATAAGCTGGAGCTGACCGGCGAGACCGTCGTGCTCCGGCCGCCAAGGGATACTGATTATGCCGCCTGGTCAGCCCTGCGCCAGGAGAATGAAGCCCATCTCAAACCGTGGGAGCCGATTTGGCCCGCTCACGCCAATAGTCGTACGGATTGGGCGAGCCGCCTCAGGTCCTGGAAGAAGGCGTGGCGGGACCGGACGGGGTTTGCCTTCTTGATTGAGCGCGCGATGTCGCGGGATCTTGTCGGCAGTATTGCCCTTTGGAATGTTCGGTATGGGTCTGCTCGAACGGGAAGCGTTGGCTATTGGCTGTGTTCCGAGGCTGAAGGCACAGGCGCGATGACCCAGGCCCTCAATCTCGTTTGTGCGTTTGGGTTTTCGGATTTGGGTCTGGCCCGGATCGAGGCCGGGACCCTGCCGGAAAATGACCGCTCGCAAGGCGTTTTGCGCCGGTGTGGCTTCCAGCAGGAAGGCTATGCGCGCCAATTCCTTGAGATTGCCGGCGAAAGGCGCGATCATGTCCTTTTCGCGCGGCTCGCGAACGATCCGCTCTCTCCGATGGCCGACATATGACTGAAGACGCTGCGAAAGTGACCCCCTCATCGCACCATGGCCAGTGGCGCTGGTCCAAAGCGCGCGGTGAGCTTGAGATTTCGATCATTCCCGGCGACGGGCTACGAGATATTGGAGGCAGCTGGTCGCTTGATGCCTTCAGTCTCCAATTGGACGGCCTCTCACGCGCGCGACTATCGCGAACGCTGGAAGCGGGAACGGCCAATAGCGAGGTGGCCTGCGCCCTTGGCCTGTCCGACGGGCGACGTGTCCGTCTGATTGGGCGCTTTGAAACGGGCGATGCGGCGCGTGGCGATCTTGTTGCTGCCGAGGCGGTCGATCTGCTTGCGGCGCGGCCAGGGCCTTCGCTGTCGCCGGCGTTTCAGCCGATTATCTCGCTCCGCACGGGCCAAACAGCAGGCTTTGAGGCGCTGGCGCGGTGGGACGGCCAATATCAGGTCAGCGATGCGACCTTCGAAGACCCGGCTTTGGCGACCAATATGCTGATCCAGTCGGCGCAGGTGCTGTCACGGTTCCAAGCGATGACGGGCCGGCTCGATCTCTTTGTTCAAGTCAATCTAACCGGCCGGGACCTTGTCACAGGCGGTGTGGCCGAGCTTGTTGAGACGCTTCGCCAGGGCTATCACCTCGCCGCTGGCACGTTGAAAATTGAGCTGACAGAACAGGCGGCCTTGAGAGATGCCGATGCCGCGCTCGACGCGGTCAACCAGATCAAGGCGGCGGGGGCTGGCCTCGTCCTGGATGATTTCGGGTCGGGGCATTCCAGTTTTGCGTGGCTGGCCGATATGCCGGCGGACGCTCTGAAGATCGATCAAGGGCTCACGCGCCGTATCGGAGAGCCACGGACCGACCATATTCTGGAGGCGATCACTTTGCTTGCAGGTCGCTTGAACATGGATGTGACGGCGGAAGGCATTGAGGACCGCCGCCTGTCGCGGCGCCTACGCGCCCTTGGGTTTACCCATGTCCAAGGGTTTGCGTTTTCCGAGCCTCTTGATGCGGCGGCGGCGGAAGCTTTTCTGAGGACAGATGGTCAGGGATGACGTCTTGATGCCTTAGGCGTGGCCGGCGTCGGATTGCAGATGGGCCGGGGTGATTCCCATCTGATCTAAGGCGTAGCGCCATTTGTCCTCATGGTCTTCGCCAAACAAAAGCGCTGGGTCGTAGTCGGCGACCAGCCAAGCATTGTCTGAAAGCTCCCGTTCGATTTGGCCCGGCCCCCAACCCGAATATCCGAGGGCGAGAACGGCGCGGCGCGGTGGATCATCCGAGGCCATAGCATGGAGAATGTCCCGCGTGGCCGTCAGATTCAAATCGTCGCCCACCTGCATCGTGGCCTTTTCGCAAGAAAAATCACTCGAATGCAGGACGAAGCCCCGGTCCCGGCCAACGGGGCCGCCATCCAGCACAAAATGGTCTGGGACAGATATGTTCACGGGGATTTCCAGCTGATCGAGGAGTTCTGGAAGCGTTAAGCCGTCAACTGGCTTGTTCAGCACGAGGCCCATGGCGAAATCATCGGCGTGGGCGCAGATGAGAATGACAGCACGGGAAAAACGGTCATCGCCGATATCTGGCATGGCGATAAGGATTTTTCCGGTCAGGTCGATATCGCTGGACGTCATCATCGCGCATATGGTGTTACACCCATCGATCTCGCGCAAGACGATTAATCAAAGTTGATCCTCACCCGCGGCGCGTTAGGGTGCGCGCAGTTGATGAGGAGACAGGCTTATGACCATCAAAATTGGCGACAAACTGCCAGATGTGACCTTTATGGAGGCGACCGCGAGCGGACCTGTGCCGCGCACGACCGCTGATATCTTTGACGGGCGGACCGTTGCGCTTTTTGCCGTGCCGGGTGCTTTTACGCCGACTTGCTCGGCGAAGCACCTGCCGAGCTTTCGTGACCATGCCAGTGAGCTAAAGGCCAAGGGCGTCGATGAAATTGTCTGCACGTCAGTCAATGATGCATTCGTCATGGGTGAATGGGGCAAGCATGAAAATGTCGGCGACACGATGCGGATGCTGGCCGATGGGAATGGGACATTTGCCCAGGCCGTTGGCCTTGAGCTTGACGCGTCGGGTTTTGGAATGGGCCCCCGATCCCAGCGCTATTCCATGCTTGTCGAAAATGGTGTCGTGAAGCAGCTCAATGTCGAAGACGGCGGCGCCTACGAAGTCTCGAGTGGGGATTACCTTCTAAAGCAAATCTGACAAGGTTTTACAGAATAAACAAAGTGTTAATCGACGCGGCGCACCAGTCATGGTGCGCCGTTTTCTTTGGGTATTTATTGAATAACGGCAAACCTTTCCTATTTGAAAGGTGTGGAAAAACTTAGGGGAAGGACCTTTTTATGGAAAATGCCATCGTCTTGCTGATCCTAATTGCGGTTGCCGTGATCTTAGTTTTGCAGGCCGTTAAATTCGTGCCGCAGGGCTTTAATTACACCGTTGAGACCTTTGGTCGGTATAGCAAAACCTTGGGGCCGGGTGCCCATGTGATTGTTCCGATCTATCAACGGGTCGGCCGCAAGATGAATATGATGGAGACGGTGCTCGACGTCCCACAGCAGGAAGTGATTACGAAGGATAACGCCATGGTTTCGTGCGATGCCGTGGTGTTCATTCAAATCATCGACGCTGTGGCGGCGGCCTATGAGGTGAATGACCTCGAGCGTGCGATTACCAATCTCTCCTTGACGAATATCCGGACCGTGGTCGGGTCTATGGACCTTGATGAGGTTTTGTCTAATCGCGACGACATCAATGCACGCCTTCTGTCGGTGATCGATGCGGCGACCAATCCGTGGGGCGTGAAAGTGACCCGGATTGAGATTGCTGACCTGACACCGCCGGCGGACATCACCGAGGCGATGGCACGCCAAATGAAGGCCGAACGCCTGAAGCGGGCCGAAGTTCTGACCGCTGAAGGGGAAAAGCAATCGGCGATCCTTAAGGCTGAAGGATTGAAACAGTCTCAGATCCTAGAGGCCGAAGGCCGGCGCGAAGCAGCCTTCCGTGACGCCGAGGCCCGCGAACGGGAAGCCGAAGCTGAAGCGAAAGCGACCGCTATGGTCTCGGAGGCTATCGCCCGCGGCGACGTCAATGCGATCAACTACTTCCTTGGCCAGCAATATGTCAGCGCCTTTGAGAAACTGGCCATGTCTAATCAGCAGAAGACGGTGATCATTCCGGCCGAGTTCTCATCGATCCTTGGGGCCATCGAAGGTGTCAAAGGCCTCACCGACGCCGCGCGGGACAGCCGCGATAACCCGCAACCGCGGCGGCCACTGCCCCCAGGCGGTCAAGGCCCTGGCGGACAGTAATGTGATGGCGGCGAGGACTTAGTTAGGAGACCACCATGGATATGATGCTTGAGTTTCTTTCCTCCCTTGAGGCTTGGCACTGGATCGCCTTCGGGCTCGTGCTGATCGGGATCGAGATCGCCATTGGAACCTTCGATCTCTTGTTTATCGGCCTCGCCGCACTCGCCACAGCGCTCTTCAAAGTGCTTGCCCCGGCTGGCTATACGGGCTGGGAGTGGCAGCTCGGCGTGTTCACGATCGCCTCGCTCGTTCTGATCATCCTTGGGCGTACAGTCTTTGCCGGCATGCGCCGCGCCAACAATGACAAGCCCCATCTCAATCAGCGGACTGTCGCGATGATCGGTAAACGGGGCGTCGTCACGACTTCGTTCGAGGCTGGCTCTGGCCGGATCAGGATCGGCGACACCGAATGGTCTGCCGAAACGGCAGATGGTCACGACCTCTTGAAGGGCGTGACGGTCGTGGTCGAGGCCGCTGAACTGACGGTTTTGAAGGTCCGTAAAGCCTAAGACGGGCAGCTAGAACAAGGAGCCCTGGGGCGTCGGATCCTGTTTCTTGGCACTGAATGGCTTCGTCGCCGTACTCGTTGCCTGCCCCCGATCGCTCGGTGTCGCTCCGATTTCAGCATCGCCATCGGCGAAGGTCAGCCGCAGAGTTGCGGCTGATTTCGCCTCATCAGCAGACCGGACGAGCCGGTTGTCCCCGTCCCGGACAAGAGCAAAGCCGCGCGCAAGAACGGACTGGTGAGATAGCGTATTCAAAAGTTTCCCCTGGCTTGCGAGCCGATCGCTCGACCGTTCGAGAATCCGAAACAGGGCTGGCCGTGCGCGGATGGAGATATCGCGCAGGCGTTGGCGCCTGCGCTTAAGATCGGTTGGAAGGGCTTCTGGTCGGAGCCGTGCTGAGACCCGTGTGAGGCTAAGGGATTTCTTCGATATGGCCCCTTGGAGGCCGCGTTTTAGGCCAGCATCGGCGAAATCGAAGCGCTGGCGTTTGGGCGTCAGCAGGGCCTCTGGCTTCGGTAGCCGGGCCGCCCGCACCCGGTCCTTCAGATTGGCGACGCGCATGAGCAAGGCTCGCCGGATGCGTGCGCCATATTCGTCGGTGGTCACTAATAGTTCCGTGCGGACCGGAACCGCGATCTCCGCTGCGCCCGTGGGTGTTGGCGCGCGTGCGTCGGCCACATAGTCGATCAGCGTCGTATCTGTTTCATGCCCCACCGCCGAAATGAGCGGGATCTTACTGGCGAAAGCGGCGCGAACGACGGCTTCTTCATTGAACGGCCAGAGATCTTCAATCGATCCGCCGCCGCGCCCCACGATAAGGACATCCGGCCGGGCGTCTCCCGTCATCTCATTAAAGCCAGTGATTCCGGCCACGATCTGCCCCGCGGCAAGGTCCCCCTGGACGAGGGCTGGCCACAGCACAACGCGCACTGGGAACCGGTCTGAGACGCGGTGGAGAATATCGCGGATGACGGCCCCAGTCGGGCTTGTGACAACCCCAATCGTGCGAGGTAAAAACGGCAGTCTTTTCTTATGGGCTGGATCGAAAAGCCCTTCAGCGGCGAATTTTTTCTTTCGCTCCTCAAGGAGTGCCATCAGGGCGCCGGCGCCAGCTGGGCGCATGGACGATGCAATGAGCTGGTAGTTCGAGCGCCCGGCATAGATTGAGAGTTTGCCCTCGGCGACGACTTCGAGCCCTTCTTCCGGCCGAAACGACAGGGCGTTCACTTGGCCCTTCCACATCACCGAGTTTAGGACCGCCTTTTCATCTTTGATGTCAGCATACATGTGCCCCGACCGAGCAATCGTAACGCGGCCGAGTTCGCCGCGGACGCGCACGAAGTCGTAAGTCGTTTCGATGGTCCGCTTTAGGCTGCTGGCGAGTTCGGAAACACTGAGTTCCGGCAGGTTTGTTGATGAGGGTGAATCGGCCATTGGCGATCTTTATCGCCCTCGTCAGGCGCCGTCACCTCTGTGCGCCAGCGCACGCATCAGGGTTTGACCGTTTCTGCACGCGCGCGAAGGAGCCGGCCCGCCATGCCCTCAACCATGCGGATCAGCCGAAACTGACCGCGCATGAGATCCGGCGCATCAAAGCGCCAGACGCCGCGCACTTCTGTAAAGTCGGCGTTCGCCTCACCTTCATAACGCAAAGGCGGCTGACGGATGCCGAGATCCTTGTGGTAGACCTTTGAAAAGGCGAGATCGAGGCCTGAGCGGACGCCCTTTATCTTGGCCATGAGCTCGTCTGGCCCACCATCGACAAAGGTATTCGGCTCCATCACTGAACCGCCGAGCGCGCCGTTCTCATCGTCGAGCCATGCCGTGAATTTCACGGTCATGTCCACTTGGTCGTAATTGTACATCCCGGACCAGATGCCATTCATGTCCGTCGATTTACCCATGACCGGCCTTTCGCCAAGCATCCCCTGGGGTTGATCTAACAAAGCGCCAGGCGCATCAAGCGCGCCATGAATATTCTTTTAGTGGGATCTGGCGGTCGTGAACATGCGCTCGCCTGGAAAATGGCCCAGTCGCCCTTGGTCGATGTTGTTCACACTGCGCCGGGAAATCCGGGCATTGACGAGGTCGGCCCGTGTTTCGACGTGAAGGCCGACGACGTCGATGGGCTCGAAAAACTCGTCCTTCAGATCGAGCCGGACTTAGTTGTAATCGGTCCGGAAGCGCCGCTGGCCTTGGGACTTGCGGACCGCCTAAGGGCGCGGGGCTTTGACGTTTTCGGGCCGAGCCAGGAGGCCGCGCAGCTTGAGACCTCCAAAGGTTTTTCGAAAGATCGCATGGCCAAGTACGGTGTTCCGACGGCGCGGTATGGGCGGTTCTCGGACGCTGGCGAAGCTAAGCATTTCCTGAAGACCTTATCTCCGCCTTACGTCCTTAAGGCCGACGGTTTGGCGGCGGGCAAGGGCGTCGTCATCGTCGAAACGATCGGTGAGGCGGAAGCCGAGATCGATGAAATGCTGTCCGGTAAATTTGGCGCGGCGTCTGCTGAGCTGGTCATCGAGGAATTTCTTGAGGGCGAGGAAGCGAGCCTCTTTGTTCTGACTGATGGCATAGGCGCGCTTTATCTGCCTGCCGCCCAGGATCACAAGCGCGCCTATGATGGCGATAAGGGACCGAACACGGGCGGCATGGGGGCCTATGCGCCGGCGCCGGTGGTGACCGAGGAGGTCTTCGCCCGCGTGAGATCGGAAATTGTGACGCCAATGCTTGAGGGCCTTGCTGCTGACGGCACGCCTTATCAAGGCGTTCTCTATGTCGGGATCATGGTCACGGCAGACGGACCCAAAGTCGTCGAGTTCAACGCGCGGTTTGGCGATCCGGAATGCCAGGTCCTGATGCATGGGCTCGCCGGGGACATCGTGCCGGCCCTACTCGTTTGTGCGACGGGAGGCCTTGAGGGCAATGAAGACGCGTTTGCCGATCTCCTGAAACTGGATGATTTTCGTCCAAGTGCAACCGTCGTTCTTGCGGCGGACGGATACCCCGGAAAGGCCATCAAAGGGACCATCATAAATGGCGTGCGCGAGGCCGATGCGCGGGACGGCGTGACAGTGTTCCAGGCTGGAACCGAACTGAATGCAGCGCGCGCGATCGTTGCGGCAGGTGGACGGGTGCTCGCGGTCACGTCGAGCGGTGAGACGCTCGCGCAGGCTATCGCCCAGGCCTATGACGCCGTCGACGTGATCGACTGGCCGGAGGGCTTTTGCCGGCGCGATATTGGATGGCGCGCTGTGGCGGATCGAAATGGCTGAGCGGGATCTTCAGACATTACTGAAGGGTTTGAAGGTCCACCTGCATGGGGGCGTCTGGCGGTTTGTTTCCATGCCCGCGCCGCTGCCCGATGCAATTATGGGCTTCAAAGAGCGTGAGGGCTGGACGAGTATTACCGAAGCGCTTGCGACGACCCCGGCTGAACAGCAATTCGTATGGCTAGAATTGACGGTTTATTCCGATCTAAATGCGGTCGGGTTTCTTGCGGCCGTCTCGGCCGCCCTCGCCGCCGCGAAGATCCCTTGTAATGCCGTCGCGGCTTACCACCACGATCATATCTTTGTACCAGCAGAAAAAGCTGAGGAAGCGATCGGCGTGATCGAAGCGCTTTCGCGCCCGTAACCCCCCTTCGCGTCGCGACACGCTTGCGCCAATCGATGCACCGCGCAATTCTGGCGACAGAGATGAGATCTGAAGTCCAGGGAGGCAATCATGGTCCATGGCGGCGATGCACAGACGCTGTTTACCGGCACAAAAGAAGTGGCCGACACCCACAAATTTGACGAAGCGGCCCTGTCGGCATGGATGTCGGAGAATGTCGAAGGGTTTTCCGGTCCGCTGGAGGTGCGCCAATTCAAGGGTGGTCAATCCAACCCGACTTACCAGCTGGTGACGCCCGGCCATAAATATGTGCTCCGGCGCAAGCCGCCCGGTAAACTCCTGCCGAGCGCCCACGCAGTCGACAGAGAGTTCCGGGTGATTTCAGCCCTCCACCCGCTCGGCTTTCCGGTGGCGCGACCCTATGGGCTGTGCACGGACGAAGCCGTGATCGGGACCATGTTCTACGTCATGGACATGGTCGAAGGGCGGATCCTGTGGGACGGGACACTGCCAGATGTGGACCCTGCCGAGCGCCGGGCGATCTACGAGGCGAAATGCAAGACCTTCGCCGCTCTGCACAATGTGGACTGGCGGGCCGTGGGCCTTGAAGGCTTTGGGAAGGAAGGCGACTATATCGCGCGCCAGACGCACCGTTGGACAAAGCAATATGTTGCGTCGGAGACGAAAAAAATCCCAGAGATGGATGCTCTCATCGACTGGTTGCCCAAGAACATTCCGCCCGGGGACAAAACCACCATCGTCCATGGTGACTATCGCCTGGACAACATGATCCTCCATCCGACCGAACCGAAAGTCATCGCGGTGCTCGACTGGGAACTGTCGACGCTTGGCGATCCGCTGGCCGATTTCACCTACCACCTCATGAATTGGGTCATGCCAAGTTCTGACCCAGCGCGCGGGGCGCTTGTCGATATTCCGGATCTCGCCGCCTATGGAATCCCCAGTATGGCGGAATACACGGCGATGTATTGTGCTGAAACCGGCAGAGACGGGCTGCCGGAGGTCGATTACTACTTCGCCTACAACGCGTTCCGTTTAGCTGCGATCTGCCAAGGTATCGTGGGGCGCGTACGTGATGGGACCGCCTCCAACGCACAGGCTGCGGCCATGGAGGAACGGGTCGCCCCCCTTGCGCAGTTTGCTGCCAACTGCGCGCGCAAAGCTGGTATGGCCGAGTGACACACGGGCGTCAGATTCCAACGTTAACAGGAAGTTAAGTGCCAAATATCGCAGTTGGCGCATAGGTTGGCAGGGCAAGGTGGAGGGACACGCCATGACAAGACTTCTGATCGTATTATTGATTCTGGTGGGCGCCGGGCTCGCGCCGGCGGCTGCGCAGGGCTGGGATCCGCGCGACGCGGCTGATGTGTCGGGCTATGAAAAACTCATTCGCCGTTCGAATGAAGGTGTTGAAGCCTTCCTCGAGAAGGACCCCTCGCTGCAGGCCTTTTTCAACGAAGCCTATGGATTCGTGATTTTTCCACGGGTTGGAAAAGGCGGCATAGGGATTGGATATGCCCGAGGCCGCGGCGTTGTCTACCGGAACCAGACGCCCCAGGCGAAAGCCTATCTGACCCAGTATAGCCTTGGTGCGCAGCTCGGCGGACGCAGCTATGCAGAGATTATCTTTTTTCGGGATCAGTTTGAATATGACGAGTTCCTGAATGGTGACTTCTCATTCCGTGCGGACGCCGCGGCTGTAATTTCGACGGACGGCGCCGGCGCGGCCACGGATTACAGCAACGGCGTGGCCGTTTTCACCCGTGAACGCGGCGGAGCCATGGTTGATGCGAGCCTTGGCGGGCAACGCTTCAAGGTGGAAGCCTTCGAAGAGTAGGCCTGGCCGCCTGTGGCAGGTCTTGCCAGAGCATTTGTGACGTGACCTCTTGTCTTTTCGAAAGAAAAGGTGCGTTTCAGCGTTTCGAATGCGCTTTCTTCAGAGACGCACGAACGCTGCGCAAGAGCCGTCGATTCGCCCGAATGGGGAGCAATTTTGACGGCGCTTGATCCAGTCTGGCATGATTGCGCAGGACACGGAGAGGGATTGATATGAGACGCGCCCGTTTGGCGATTGGAGTCTTTGGGGTCGTGGTTGCAGCAGCGGCTTGCGCACCGGCGAGCGATGATGCGAGCGGGACGCCAACCGGGATTGCTAATTCTGGCGGCGTGACGTGCGTGCCGCTGCCGGAGGGCACGTATCTGTTCGAAAACGGCGTGTTTGTGCCGGCGAGCGCGCCAGTTGCCAATCTCGCAGAGACGGTGGATACGCGCGTGGATGGTCCACCACTGCCGGCCGAGCGCGGGGTGACTGATGCGGCATTATCAGCGCGTCTGTCGGGTGAGTTCCCCGCCATGGGCTATGATTGGATGGAGCTGACGATCCGGCGCGGCGCTGCAACACTTTCCGGGCGCGCGCCCGATCCGCCTTCTAAAGAAGCCGCCTTCTTAGCGGGCCAAACCGCAATCTTCGCCGATCCCGAAGCAGGTGACCGCGTAAAAGTCGTGATTGATGCGATTTCGGTTGAGGGCGGGCGGTCAGGTGTTGGTTTGGCGCTCGCAGGTCTTGGCGACACCCCTTCGGCGGCAGCTTGCCAGGGCGCCTTTACCGATACGATGACCGGCCGAAACGTGGAGTTTCGGTTTGCTTCCGATGTAATCCTGCCGGAAAGCGCCCGGCTCCTCGATGCGACGGCGGGCGTTGCGCTCCTCTGCGACCGCTACCGGGTCGAGATTGGCGGGCACACGGATGCGATTGGCGACGATGATGAGAATCTCGCCCTATCGCAGCGCCGGGCAGATGCCGTGCGCGCCTATCTCGTAGCGCGCGGCGTGAACGGCGATTTGCTCACAGCAATCGGCTATGGCGAGACACAGCCGATTGATACGAGCGGCACGCGCGAGGGGAATGCGCGAAACCGGCGAACCGAGTTTACAATCAAGCCACGCTGATTAGGCAAGTTTCAGGATCAAGCCATCCGTGGGCGGAATACTACCGCTGACGGTTTGGTGCCAGGCCTCAAGAATTGCCGCGTGTCCGGTGACCGGTTTTACGGTCAACAGATCTGACGCGGTTGGATAGAAGGCGCGCATATCGCTGTTCATGGATTGGGCAAGTTCTGCAGGGCCGACCCGTTTTGCCATGACATCGGCATGGCCGGGGGCAAAGAACATCTCGACAGGCTTGCCGGACGCGTCCGTGCCCATTGCGCGTTCGGCATCCCAGGCTGTTGCCCCAATGGCGACGGTGCCGGCGAAAATGTCGCCAAGGGTATTGTCGAGTTTTGTGCGCAAACTCGGATCGCCGAGGAAATCGGTCAGGATAGCCGGGCCGATCCCCGGAATATCCTCCAGGGCATCATAGCTCACCACGGTGTCGTAGAAGCCCGTGCTCTGAACAAAGGGGACGTTCTTTTCAGAGGTGAGCCCCGTGACCATAAGCCCGTCTCGGCTTCTCAGCTTGTGCGCCATGGCCAGCGCCGTCTTCGAGGAGGCGCTTGAGACGAGGATCTGCGCGGGCGGTGCCTCGCGATTGACGACATAATCGTCCAGCAGCCAGCCCGTCGCATAAAGCGGCCGGACGAGCATCTGAATGTCCTCATAGGCGCCGTCATAGGCCGGGTCGGTCTCTGTGAGGTGCAGGCGATTATAGAAATGCGGTAGCTCGGCGCGGTGTGGGCTGAGATCATAAAACCCATACGGGTCGAATTTGCCGGGCTGG
>JBCAWP010000033.1:0-14271 GCA_038534535.1 Pseudomonadota bacterium | reverse complement strand
CGCCGTGCCTCGGATTGCGCCGCTGACGTCGCGCTGGACGACTTCCATTTGGTTGGCAACAACTTCGTCGGGATCGATCTCCAGCAGCAAATAGACGCCGCCCTGGAGGTCGAGACCGAGTTTTACCTTCTTACTTGGAAGGAAACCCGGCCACCAAGCCTGCGACGCCGCGTCGGTCTGTGCCTGGAAGGCCCGTAGGTCATCGGGAGACTGGGACCGCGGTTGGTCCGGCGCAACGCCCATGAACCCATTAGACAGCGCGTTAGGCAGGGCGAGGAAGAGACCGATGAGAAGGACGCCTGCTATGGTCGTCACTTTCCACCGAGAAAAATTCAACATGACTGAGCGAGCTCCAGGATCACTCTGGTTTCGTATCATTCGCTGGCACCACGGCGCCTTTTCCGCGGACGTCAGCCACCATTGAGCGGACCAGCCGTGCGCGAACCCCATCGGACAGTTCGATTGTTAGCTCGCTTTCGGCAACTTTCGTGACTTTTGCAATCAATCCGCCGGAGGTCACGACTGTGTCGCCACGGCGAATATTGTCTACCATCTCGCGGTGCTGCTTGGCCCGCTGTTGCTGTGGGCGGATCAGTAGAAAGTAGAAGATTAGAATAAGCGGAACGAAAAGAAGCAGTTGATTGAGGACGGCGCCCCCGGCGCCGCCGCCGGCCGTTAAGACTGGCATGGTGGCGCCTGCGACGCCTGCAAAAACTGCCCCGATCAATGCCATCGCTCACCCTGCTCCCAGAACGCATCGCTAGCGTGCCGTCTTAAACCGACTCGCCGCGGAAGATTGCAAAGGCTCCACATAAGGGGGCTAAAGGACTTTTGAAACCCCATGCCGCAGCGGCGTATGGTGCACGGTCGGGCGGGCTGCCACCTCCCTACCCTCTGCATTCAACACGGTGAGGATGGTCTGATTGGCTGGGTTTGAAATCGGCGCGATGCAGGTCCCCCGCTCGGTCAATTGCGAGAGCAAGGCAGCCGGCACTTCGGTCACCTCGCCGGTCAGCAAGATTCGGTCAAACGGACCGCGGTCCGGCCAGCCCGCCAGACCGTCGGCGTGGCGAACCTCAATTGAAGCAATTCCGATTGTTGCCAGATTGTGGAGGGCACGGTCTTTCAAGCGCCTAAACCGTTCCATCGCCATGACTTCGCCGGCAAGTAAGTTCAACAGCGCGAGCGTGTATCCAGACCCGGCCCCGATCACGAGGACCTTGGCCTCATTCGGTGTTTTCAGATTGAGCGCCTGGAGCATGCTCGCGACGACCGAGGGCGGCTCCAAGGTCTGGCCGCAACCAATCGGCAGCACGCAATCTTCATAGGCAAGGTCTGCTACGTCGACCTCGACAAAGGCGCGCCGCGGAACCGCTTCTATCGCACGCAGGACATCCGCATCGGTGATGCCCGCGCGCCTCAGCGTCAGAATCAGACGCGCCGCGAGGAACGGATCATTGCTTAACTCGCCCATTCGCCTTCAGGACCTCCAAGCCGGGGTCGCTTGTGAGGTCGGCATGCAAGGGCGTGATTGAGATATAGCCATCATAGATTGCGCGCAGGTCCGTTCCCGCCGGAGGATCGGACAGTTTCCCATTATAAGCAATCCAGACATAATCGTTCCCGCGTAGGTCCGTTCGGGTGTGGGTCTCAATCACCATGCGGTCGCGCCGGCCCTGGCGTGTATGCTGAATACCGGCGACATCGCCCGGATCACGATCGGGGAAATTGACGTTCATCGTCACATGGTCTGGCCAACCGTCCTCGACCAGCTGATGGATCACCTCTCGGCCCCACTGCTGCGGCGTCTCCCAGTTCAGTGATCCAGGGCCCCGGAAATTCTTGGCTTGGCTAAGGGCGATGGAGGGAATGCCCATCTCCGTGCCGATCAGGGCGGCCGCGACGGTGCCTGACATGGACGTGTCGTGGGCCATGTTCTGCCCATTGTTCACCCCTGAAAGGACGAGATCTGGCCGGGTCGATTTCATCAGCTTCTGGATCGCGATCAACACGCAATCGGTTGGTGTGCCGGTGACACCCCAACGCCGCACATCGGCCTGGCGTACCCGTACGGGCTCCGTCAGCGTAACGGCACGCGACTTGCCGGACTGCTCCACTTCAGGCGCCACAATCCAAACATCATCGGACAGGTCCCGCGCAATGGCCTCGAGCACACTCAGCCCAGGTGCGTGGATTCCATCATCATTCGTGATGAGAATTCGCATGGTCGGGGGTCCTTTTTGGATGACTGGCTGCCCGACGTGCCTGAGACACACGGCGGGACGCAAGACACGAGATCGTCAGCGCGCGCCTTCGATTACCTCTTGCCCTCCCATATAGGGTTGCAATGCCGCGGGCACTCTAATCGACCCGTCTTCCTGCTGATAGTTTTCGAGGACAGCAACCAAGGTGCGGCCAACTGCGAGCCCCGATCCGTTCAGCGTATGCACAAATTCGGGTTTTGGCTTTGGATTGTCTTCGGTCGTGGCCGGCCGCCACCGTGCATCCATGCGGCGGGCCTGGAAGTCACCGCAATAGGAACAAGATGAGATTTCGCGATAGGTCTCTTGGCTCGGAAGCCAGACCTCAAGATCGTAGGTCTTACGCGCCCCAAACCCCATATCGCCGGCGCAGAGTAACATTCGGCGATACGGCAGCTCCAATCGTTCCAGCACGGTTTCTGCGCACCGTGTCAACCGTTCCAACTCTTCAAGACCTTCGGCTTCGCCCCGGACGATTGAGACCAGTTCGACTTTGTTGAACTGGTGGAGGCGGATCATACCCTTAGTGTCGCGCCCAGCACTTCCAGCTTCTGACCGGAAGCATGGCGTGTGCGCCGTCATCCTCAGGGGCAGCATATCGGCGTCCAGGATTTGCTCGCGCACGAGATTGGTCAGCGAGATTTCTGACGTTGCGATGAGCCAGTGGCCATCAGTCGTCTGAAACGAATCGTCACCGAATTTCGGGAGTTGCCCCGTGCCAATCATAGCTTCAGGGCGTACCAGAAATGGCGGTGCTGTCTCGACATAACCGTGCTCGCCGGTGTGGAGGTCCAGCATGAAGGCTGCGAGCGCGCGCTCCAGCCTGGCGAGTCCATCGCGTAGCGCGACAAAGCGCGCGCCGGACATGGCCACAGCCCGCTCAAAGTCCATCATCGGAAGGCCTGCAGCCGCTATTAGCGCCTCTCCGATATCCGCATGGTCCTTCGGTGTGAAGTTGAAGGCCCGCGGTGTGCCCCAAGGGGCGCCTTGCAACGCATTACTCGTTTCATCCTCGCCGTCGGGCACATCGCCCATGGGCAGATTTGGCAAGCTATAGAGAAACTTGTCCAATTCCTCCCGCGCGGCGGCTTCCTGTTCGCCAGCGGCCTCGATTGTGTCCTTCGCTTCGGCAACATCCTTGCGTAGTTGCTCAAACAAGGCCTCATCGCCGGCTGCTTTGGCTTTGCCGATCTCTTTTGATTTTGCGTTTCGGTCCGTTTCAGCGGCTTGTTTGTCGGCGATAGCCTGACGCAGAGCGCTATCGTGAGCCAGGATATCATCGACCATGTCGCCGAGCCCGGACTCGCGGCGGTTCCACGCAGCGCGAAAGTCATCGGGGGTCTCGCGGATGGCGCGGAGGTCGAACATGATGTCACGCTTTCTGTCTGGCGGTTAAATGCCGGCGTGGTCTAGTCAGCTTTGGCGTGGATGTCACGCGCCGCACTAAGACTCTGCGGTCTCGGCCGCGCGCTTTTTCTCATTTCGCTCAATCATCGCGACGCAGAGGATGCTGGCCTCATAAAGTAGCATCACTGGCACCGTTAGAATGATTTGGCTGATAACATCCGGCGGCGTGAAAAAGGCCGCAAACGCAAGCACAATGACAACTGCGTATTTGCGCCCAGATCGTAGCGTTTCAGCGTCGACGACGCCCACTTTCCCAAGCAATGTCAAAATCACCGGCAGTTGAAACGACAAGCCAAAGGCAAGCATGAGCGCCATTATGAGGGAGAGATACTCTCGAACGCTCAGCAGCAGCTGAATGGTTGCAGGACCTGACCCCACCTGCTCCTGGGCAAAGGCGAAACGGCCGACCCAGGGCAGCATGACGAAATAGACAAAGGCCGCGCCGGCCGCAAAAAGGATGGGCGCCGCAACCAGGAACGGGGCAAAGGCACCCTTCTCTTCCTTATAAAGCCCCGGCGCGACAAAGGCGTAGACCTGCCAGGCGATGACAGGAAACGCGATAAAGAGCCCTGCAAAGAGCGCCAGCTTGATTTTCACAAAGAAAAACTCGAGCGGTCCTGTGAAGATAAGTTCGAGTTGGGTGGCCTTACCCGCGGCTTCGGCCGCCGCAGCGAACGGTTCGATGAGAAGATTGTAGATCGGAACCGCGAAGGCGAAAGACGCCGCGCCGCACACGACCAGCGCGCTGATCGCAACGATGATTCGAGAGCGCAGTTCGATGAGGTGCTCGAGCAAGGGCGCGCGGCTCGATTCCATCTCAGCATCGGGATCGTCGTGGATATCTGGTTTTTCGAGCTTGGCTTGCGTGTCCGTCATTCGCCGGTGTCCTTGGCCGGTTTGGCCCCGGTCTGTTCGGCCATAACGTTCGTATTCACGTCACGTTCGAAGGATTTCAGGTCCGCCGCCGCCTCTTCAACCGCGTTCTGAGATTTCAGATCCTGAATTTCCTTGCGCAACTCGTCGAGCTCAGCTTCGCGGGCAATATCATCGAACGCAGCACGAAACTCGTTCGCCATTCGCTTGCCCTTGGCCACGAATTGGCCGAGCCGTCGCATCATGATCGGAAGGTCGCGCGGTCCAACGACCACAAGTGCGACAATCGCGATCAGTAGAAATTCGGTAAAGCCAAACTGCGGCAGCATGGGCGATCGCCCTTTTCCGTCCGTCTATGAAGAGGACTCGGCTTTATCCTTAGCCGGCGTCACGTCAACCATCTCGTCCTTCGAGACGGCCTTGGTGTCCTCATCTTCCTCATTCAGGCCGCTGCGAAAGCTGCGAATGCCTTTCGCTACGTCCGTCATGATAGATGATATCCGCCCGCGTCCACCGAACACTAGGACGGCGACAACGAGCACAATGACAATTTGCAAAGGACCAACTGAGCCCATGTCTCGGCCTCCTCAATTCAGACTTCGAGATATGATAGGACGCCGGCGGCTTAGTCTCAATGCAGTTGTGGCGGTTCTTCGGAACTATTCGGCCGCCTCGTCGAGAAAATCGGTGACGAAATCTGGTGATTCACCTGTCTCGGTAGAATCTAGACGCAGAAGATCGTCGCTATCGGCAACGGGCAAGTCATCCGCCTCTGCCTGGAACCCGTCAGGTATCACGTCTGAGAGAAGACCTTCGGCTTCAAGTTCTGCTTTACCCGGCAGAACAGAGAGATTCTCCAGTCCGAAATGTTCAAGAAATTTGTCGGTCGTTCCAAACGTTGCCGGGCGACCAGGGGTCTTACGCCGGCCCTTTACCCGCACCCATCCAGCTTCCATCAGCGTGTCGAGCACACCTTTAGAGACGGCCACGCCGCGCACCGCTTCGATCTCGGCGCGGGTTACCGGCTGGCCATAGGCAATGATGGCGAGCGTTTCGAGGGCCGCCTGGCTCAGTTTTTTCTGCTGGATTCGTTCTTCAACAAACAGAAAAGCGAGATCAGGAGCTGTTTGAAACCGCCATTTCCCCGCCACTTCGATGAGCTGGACGCCCCGTCCCGTATAGGTGCGCTTTAATTCCATGAGGACTTTGGCGGGTTCAACGCCCTGGGGCAGCGTTTCGGCGATTTGTGCCGCGCTGAGGGGCTCACCAGCCGAAAACAAGACCGCTTCAGCCCGGCGCAACGCGTCGGCCATCACATCTTCTACAGCGTCGCGGTGCTCCTTGGCAGAGCGTTGATAGGCAAACGATAATTGGCGGACAGCCTGCCGAATATCGTCTGTATTGGAATCGTCCGTCATCGCGGTCTCAAGCGGTGTCATGGCGTGGCCCCCCGGCCCGTCTCTTGTAACTTACTCTTCAGATAAATCGGTTCGAAATGTGCAGATTGGCGCATATCGACATCGCCGTCGCGGGCAAGCTCCAAGGCAGCTGAGAACATGCTCGCGGCTATGGAGCGTTCCGGTAGGTCGGTTCCGGGTTGCACGACTTTCAGGCGGATCGCGTCGAGGGTTTCCCAATCCTCAAGGTCGGGAATCACTGATTTCAGCGATTGGCGCGCTGCCTCCAGTGGCAGTACCAATTGTTTCTCAACGCGGTGCGGACGGGCCTCCTCGCGGCGTTTGCGGATCGCGCCGAAAGCCTGCGTCAAATGGTAGACGGTCGTGTCATATTCGGTGTGCTTGATGACTTTCGGTTGCTCCGGCATCCCACGCAAGAAGACGACATTCCCAGCAACCGGGCCGTCCTGCAGCGCTTGGCCTGCGACTCGCATCGCATCGAGCCGCTTCAGGCGAAACGCCAAACGGCCCGCCATATCTTCGGCGGAGGCCTCGGCCTCGTCGGACTTTTCCGGTTTCGGCAACAATAAGCGCGATTTCAAATAAGCGAGCCAAGCGGCCATCAATAGATAATCAGCCGCTAAATCAATGCGTTGCGATTTGGCCTGTTGAATGAAGTCGAGATATTGGGTGGCAAGGGCCAGCACTGAGATCTTTAACAGATCGACCTTTTGTCGGCGCGCGAGGTCCAACAATAGGTGCAACGGGCCTTCATAGCCCTCCGTATTGACGACAAAAACGTCCGCGCCGGAGGCGTCGTCCGCTTCATCCGTTAGGGCGTCGATCGAAACGGACTCAGACATCAGGCGACCGCCTCGACGTCTGCCAACAGGGTCTTGAACCGTTGCCAACCTGCCTTCGCATCGAAGGGCTTTTCGAGCGTTGCGAACTGTTCTGCGCGGTGGGCGCGTCGTAGGGGATCGCCGCTCAACAGGGGAACGGCTTCTCCGACTTCGCGCATTTCCGCGACAATCACGTCGGGGTCTTTCACAAAGCCCGAACAATGCAAAACCACGTCGCAACCGGCGGAAATGGCGGAGTTTGCCCGCGCTGTGAGCGTCCCGCCGAGTGCTTTCATCCCCAAATCATCTGTCATCAGAAGGCCATCAAACCCGATTCGCCCGCGAATGATGTTGGAAATGAGCGGTCTGGACAGGGTCGCAGGCGCCTCCGGATCGATCGTTGGGTACGCGATATGGGCCGTCATCGCCATCGGCGCATCATTAATCGCTGCAAAAGGGTGAATATCACTGGCGAGGGTATTGTCCCCCTCCCCAACCACCGGCAAGTGTTCATGGCTGTCGAGCGTTGCGCGCCCATGTCCGGGCATATGCTTGATAACCCCGGCCACGCCGCCGTCGCGTAGCCCGCGCAGGGCGGCGCGTCCGAGCTCCGCAACACTCTCCGGGTCCGTCGCAAAGGCACGGTCACCGATAACATTGTGCGATCCTGCCACGGGCACATCGAGCACGGGGGCACAGTTGGCATGGATCGACATGGCAGCAAGTTCATGGGCAATCAGGCGGTGGCCAAGCCACGCCGCCTCCAGGCCCGCTTCAGGTTTGTCCTGGTACAAATCGCCATAGATGCGACCGCTCGGAAATAGCGGCCATTCAGGCGCTTTCAGGCGCGCGACGCGGCCCCCTTCTTGATCGATGAAAATCAGGCAGGCTCGGCTGAGAGCCATCCAGATATCATCAATCAGTTGGCGAACTTGGTCCCGTGTCCCGCAGCTACGGCCCATGAGGATGACGCCCCAGGGCTGACATTCCGACAGCATAGCCTTCTCAGCGTCCAACAGCGATTGCCCGCTAATGCTAAGGATGGCTGCACGAGGAGCTGGGCTCATCCGGTCACCACAATGCAATCGCGGCCAAGGCCCTTGAGGCGCTCGCAAAAAGCGCTGGCATCATCGCGCGTTGCAAATGCGCCAACGCGGACCCGATAGAAAATACCCTTTGCGCCGAGGTCTGCACGTTGAATTCGCTTTTCGGCGTTCGCAAACAGGGCCGGCGCTTCACTGACCAAATTGGTCCAGGCCGCACTAGCAGCTGCCTCGCTTCTAAGGGCTGTGACCTGCACGAGAAACGTGCCGCCGGCACTAAACCGGCTGTTTGTCACAGTATTCGGGTCGGCGACCGGCAATGTAGGTGTCTCGGGGGCTGAAACGGTGTTGACCCCAGAGGGAGCGGGGTCTTCAGCGGCTGGAAGCCCTTCATCTGCAATTGCAGCGGCTTCCAGGGCTTCAATTTGCTCTAAGGCCGCACGCGGAATGCCGGACACCTCGTCGATATCGGCTTCTTGGCCCGGGCGAAGCTCTATGGGCGGCCCACCTTGCAGCACCTGCTCAACATTATAACTCGAGGGTGCTCCGTCGACGCGCCGGCTTCCATCCAATTGATCATAGATGCGCCGGTCTTGGTCCGGAGCGATCAGCCCACCCGGATCAGCGGGAACTTCTTTGTAGGGTTTTGAGTCTGCAAGAATGATGGGGAGCCCGTCCGTATTGTCTCGAATACCTTGACTATAGGTCTTCCACACAACCGCGCCAAAAATGAGGGCCACTCCCAGCAGAAGTGCAAGGATCAGCGGGCCGCGGGCGCCGTCATCCTCGCTCGCATCAAACCCACGATAATCATCATCAAAAGGACCAAAGTCCCCATGATACTGGCTGGAAGAGCGGCTCATCACGACTCCCTGAATCTCTTCTGTGACTCGTTAACAGTAGACGGGTTTTTATTAATGACCCTTGAATCCAACAGCCTCTTTGTCGCGGCGAAGCTATCCAGACCATGAGTCTATCGGCGTGGCTAAATCATGCTGTCGAGCTGAAACAGGCGCTTATGCTCATCAATTGCATAATTGTCGGTCATTCCGGCGAGATAGTCGCAGACCAAGCGTGCGCGCCTCGGGCCGACGACCTGTTCGGCATCTTGGCGCCAAGGCGGCGGTAAGGTGTTGGGTTCATTGAGGAAAACATCGAAAAGATCCCGCAGAATGCGCTTGGCCTGCGAGCGCATCCGGTTCACCTTGTAATGCTTGTACATCCGCTCCGAGAGGAATGCTCTTAAGGCCATTTGTTGCTCATCGAGCTCCTGCGAGAAAGCAACGAGCGGTTCTGGCAAGGCCCGGACCTCTTCTGTCGACGTGGGTCGATGCAGCGCCACACGGCGTTCGGTTTCTGCGGTTAAGTCATTGATCCAAATGCCGATCAGCCGGCGCACAGCCTCATAGACCGTCCGTTTCAGGTCGAGGTGCGGATAATCCTTAGTCACAGATCTAAATGTGTCGCCCACCAGCGGCAGGTCCAGTAGGTCCTCAATCGTGAACAGTCTGGCGGCAATCCCATCATCGATGTCGTGGTTATTGTAGGCAATGTCGTCAGCAAGTGCGGCGACTTGGGCCTCCGGTCCAGCAAAGGTCTCAAGCTCCAGGGATTCAAGGGGGGCATACTCCCGGAAGGCCGCTGGGAGATTTGAGATCTCCTGGTTTTCCGCCAGCAACGGCCCGTTATGCTTCACCAGGCCTTCAAGCATTTCCCAAGTCAGGTTTAGTCCGTCGAAATTGGGGTAGCGCTGCTCCAGTTTCGTCACGATGCGCAGGGTCTGCGCATTATGATCAAAGCCCTCATAGTCTTGCATGCACTCATCCAGCTGGTCTTCGCCCGCGTGGCCAAAAGGCGGATGGCCGAGATCATGGGCAAGCGCCAGCGCTTCGGCCAAGTCTTCATCAAGCTTAAGGGTGCGGGCGACCGACCGGGCAATCTGCGCGACTTCCAAAGAATGGGTCAGACGGGTGCGGTAATGGTCGCCCTCATGGGCAACAAAAACCTGCGTCTTCTGTTTGAGGCGGCGAAAGGCCGAGGCATGGATGATGCGGTCACGGTCGCGCTGATATGGCGTGCGCGTGGCCGAGGGGGCCTCCTCATAATATCGCCCGCGGCCGCTTTCCCACTTGGTTGCGAAAGACGCTCTCTTTTCCATCGCGTCGAACATCCCTATCTTACGGCCCATGAGCACGATCACACTGACACAGAGCGCCGCGAACCGCATTAAAGCGATTCTTGCGAAACAGACCGACGCGACAATGCTGCGGGTCTCCGTCGATGGTGGTGGCTGTTCTGGCTTTTCATATAAGTTCGATTTTGAGAGCGTCGCTGCGGATGATGATCTCATTGTTGAACGTGACGGCGCCAAGGTGGCGATCGACGAGATGAGCCTTGAATTCCTGAAGGGCTCCGAAATCGATTATGCAACCGAACTGATCGGCTCGGCCTTCAAGATCAACAATCCGAATGCCACGGCGAGCTGCGGTTGTGGGACGAGTTTTTCGATCTAATCTTCCCTTCCCTTGCGTCGCATCGTTAGAAACAGTCCAGAAAACAGATCTGGAGGTCCCCCTCATGGACGTATCGACCGCCGTCAACCAGCGTATCTCCACGCGCGGCTTTCTCGACAAGCCTATATCTCAAGAAGAGATCGCCGACTGGCTAACAGCGGCCCAGCGTTCTCCCTCCGGGGGCAATACCCAGCCCTGGAAAGTCATTGTTGTGTCTGGCGAGGAGCAAAAGAAAATCATCGCCCTCGCCCAGGCGGTTCTTTCAGAAAATCCCATGGGGGAACCCACAGATCGCCCGATTTACCCAAAGGGCCTTTGGGAGCCCCACGAGGCGCGCCGTCGCCGGGTTGGCGAAATGCTTTACGAGACGCTGGGTATTCCTCGTGAAAACAAAGCCGGGCGCCTCGCCTGGTTTGCACGGAACTTTCAGTTCTTTGGGGCGCCGCAGGCTTTGTTCATTGTAATCGATGAGCGCCAAGGCCACGGCCAATGGGCCCATACCGGCATGTATATGCAGACGCTTTGTCTCCTCGCTGAAGAGCGAGGATGGGGCACGTGTATGCAGGAATGCTGGGGCATTCTCCGCCCCTCTCTGAAGGCTCATTTCGGTCTTCCGGATAGTGAAATGGTCTATTGCGGGGTCTCATTTGGAATTCCGGATAGGGACGACCCGGTGAACACGCTTCGGGCCGAGCGTGCGCCTCTTGACGAAGTGGCCGAGTTTCGCGGTTTCTGAAGCCTCGCGCACGCGTGATGAACTGTGTAAGGCGGCTGGTCGCGGCCTATGGCACTAAGCGGCTCAGAGACTTGCCAATCCCATCACGGAGATCTGCCATGCCCCGTTCGACTGTCGCCCTCGCCGCTCTTTCCTTCGCCCTCGCCGCTTGCGGCAATGTTCAAGAGGCCGACCTGACGTCGGCTACCCAGGCTGAGATTGAAGCCTCGGCGGCGGAAATCGCGGCCAGCGAAGATATCAATCTCGTCTATGCTGACTTTCTTGCCGACTATGTGATGCCGAAAGACGGCATTAACTTCGTCGCTTATGGCAAGGTGACCGAAGACGATCACAACGCTTTGCGGGCCTATATCTCGGCGCTGGAAACGCAGGGCGTTGAGGGCCTATCCGAAGACGAAGAGATGGCCTTCTGGTTCAATCTCTACAATGCCAAGACGATTGATATTATTCTTGAAAACTATCCGCTGGACTCGATCCGGTCGCTCGGCTCGTTCAATCGTGGCCCCTGGGACCGCAAGGTTTTGGATGTCGTTGGCTTCGGTGAGATGAGCCTGAACGATGTTGAGCATGGGACGCTCCGTGCGAATTGGGACGAGCCGCGCATCCACTATGCCGTCAATTGTGCCTCGTTCGGTTGCCCCAATTTGAAAGCCACCCCGTGGCGGGCTGAAACGCTTGAGGAAGATCTAGACGCCGCAGCCGTCGCTTACATCAACCATCCGCGGGGCATCTCAGTTGAGACGGGGCGCGTCACCGCTTCGAGCATCTTCAATTGGTACAAGGAAGACTTTGGCGGAAACAACGCATCTATCCTTGAACACGCCCGCCAGTATGCGAGCGATGCCCTACTCGCCGAACTCGACGGTGTGACATCGATCGCAAACTTTGACTATGACTGGACCCTCAACGAGCCATCCTAGTCGGTGCTAGGCGTCGTCCTTACCGAAGTCGACTTTCGGGACAACGGATAGGGCCTCGCGGTCGCCGCCGACATCGAAGAATTCCCGGCGTTCAAATCCGAACGAATTCGCCACGAGAACGCCCGGGAATTGTTCCGTAGCGGTATTGTAGTCCTGAACCGCAGAGTTGAAGAACCGTCGTGCCGCGGCGAGCTTGTCCTCAATCATTGATAGCTCGTCCTGCAGATCCAGGAAGTTCTGATTGGCTTTGAGATCTGGATAGGCCTCCGCCAGTGCAAACAGCCGTCCAAGGGCGCTCGAAAGGGCGCCTTCTGCTTCGGCCTGTTCGGCGATGCCGTTTGCGGCCGCGGCTGAGTTCCGAGCCGCGATCACACGGTCGAACGTTTCCTGCTCATGGGCCGCATAGCCTTTGACGGTGTCCACGAGGTTGGGGATCAAGTTCTGGCGCTGTTTCAGCTGAACATCGATATCCGCGAAGGCCTGGTTGACCGTCTGACGCTTCGAGACGAGACCGTTGTAAAGAACGATCAAAAACAGAACCAAAACAGCGGCAATGGCCAGGATGACGATAATTGGATTCATAAGTGCTCCCTCCAGTTCCCTCGCTTTCAAGGCCTATCCGGCTCGTCAGGCGTGTGCAAGACTTTGAATCCGTCGATATCCTCCTTTACGGTCGTCCTGGCCCGTCAGGGCGACGAAGGAGCGGCAGATGGCAACGCCCTACACAGCTGAAGAACACCATTTCATCCACCGCGTGGGTTGGCTTCGAGCCGCCGTGCTTGGGGCGAATGATGGGATTGTCTCAACAGCCAGCCTCCTGATCGGGGTCGCTTCCGCGGCTGTTGATCGCAGCGGCGTCCTCCTGGCCGGCGTGGCTGGCCTCGCGGCCGGGGCGATGTCCATGGCCGCCGGAGAATATGTGTCCGTCAGTTCCCAAGCCGATACTGAGCGGGCTGACCTCGAAATTGAGCGAAAAGCGCTGGAAGACTGGCCAGGTATCGAACTGCAGGAACTGGCTGACATTTATGTGGCTCGCGGCGTCGATGCAGAGACCGCCCGCACCGTCGCCAAACAATTGATGGCGCGGGATGCACTGGGAGCCCATGCGCGCGATGAACTCGGGCTCACCGAGATCAGTAAAGCGCGTCCCTTCCAGGCCGCGATTAGCTCTGCCAGCAGCTTCACGGCGGGCGCTATACTGCCGCTCTTGGCGGCTTCTCTCGCGCCTATGTCGGTCGCCACGCCGCTGATTGCCGCGGTGTCGCTCGTCGCCCTTGCGCTTCTTGGGTACGCGTCTGCCAGTGCAGGCGGAGCAAACAAGCTACCGGCGGTATTTCGCGTCGTTTTCTGGGGCGCGGCGGCGATGGTCGCAACCGGACTGATCGGCCGGCTCTTCGGCACCATTGTATAACCTGGAAAGGACGCGCCCATGCCGACACCAGAAGATCTGTCCAATTTGATCCGCCACAGCCAACGCATCGTTTTTTTCACAGGCGCGGGAATGTCGACCGAGAGCGGCATACCGGATTTCCGTTCACCGGGCGGTGTCTGGAGCAAGATGCAGCCCATCTATTTCCAGGACTTTGTTCGGTCCCGCGAGGTGCGCAGAGAAGCATGGACACGCGTTTTCAACCGATCCGCCGGATGGGTTGGCGCCGATCCCAATGCAGGCCATGCGGCCATCGCTGAGCTTAATGCGGCTGGGCGCCTCTCGTCCGTCATCACACAAAACGTCGATAATCTGCATCAAGCCTCCGGCTTACCAGATGACCGGGTGATCGAGCTGCATGGAAATGCGAGCTATGCCGCCTGCCTGTCATGCGGCGCACGCCACGAAATTGAAGACCTGAAGCCCCGCTGGGAGGCCGATGAGGACATCACCTGTGATGTCTGCGGTGGATTGGTAAAGACCGCCACGATCAGTTTCGGTCAGGCAATGCCGGAAAACAAAATGGCGCACGCCCAGAGTGAGGCGGAAGCGTCTGATCTCTTTATCGTTCTGGGCTCATCGCTGGTCGTCTACCCCGCCGCAACGATGCCTCTGATTGCCAAGCAGACCGGGGCGAAGCTCGCGATCGTCAATCGCGAAGAAACAGATCAAGACCCCCTCGCCGACCTCGTTTATCGGGAAGAGATCGGGGATTTTCTGACCCGTGTGGTCGACGGGCTCTAGGCGCGACTGCGCTAACCTCGGAACCGGCCCGAACGCGGAAAGCCCTTGGGTGCCGCTTTGCCCGCTTGGGCTCGCTTTCCGGTCCACTCTCCCCATTCCGGGAAGG
>JBCAWP010000032.1:0-14514 GCA_038534535.1 Pseudomonadota bacterium | reverse complement strand
CGGGCAATGATAGATCTGGTCGACCTCCGCGCCATCCGCGCGCATCGTCTCCGGCATCGCACGCGGTTATTATACCGAGAATGATATGGAAACGCTCCATGCGTGGATGCTGGAGACGATGCGCGCGGATGGCGCGGAGGTCGACCAGATCTATCATTGCCCGTTCCACGAGGACGGTGAACTCGCCGCCTATCGCAAGGACAGTTTCGACCGGAAGCCAAAACCCGGCATGTTATTGCGGGCGATGGCAGAGTTTCCCGTCCGCAGGGAAGTCAGTTTCCTGATCGGCGACAAGGATAGTGATATCGCTGCGGCCCATGCCGCCGGCGTGGCGGGCTTTCAGTTCAGGGGCGGGAACCTCGCCGATTTCGCCGAATGGGCGCTTGCAGATTTCGAACAGGGTGCGCGTTGACCTATTCGAGCACAGTCGGCCAGTTACCGTCGGCCTGTTCGATAAAGGTGTCCCGGTCCGCGAGCCATTTCTCGTTTATGTTCCGATTGAAGTTCAGATAGAGCTTGCCGTCCGTGATGTGCCAGTGGCGCGCATCGCCCTTAGCGGTTTTGTCTTGGGCAACGGCCCAGGCGCAATAGCCGCCATATTGGGGGGCATAGGCGTCAGGATCGGCAAGGAAGAGATCCAAATTTTCCTGCGACGAGAATCTCCAAGTCGCGCCTCTGTATTCGGTGGCGAAATCCGCCGATCCTTTAACTGGCTCGCCTTCGGTGAAATAGGCGACGGTGTCGTAGCCCTGGACAGCGGTGCTCGAGAACCGGCCCGTATAAACCTCATCCTCGGCCACGGCCGCTGGCGTGAATGCGGCTGAAAAGAGCGAGACCAGGATGGCGATGAGTGCAGATCGGATCATAATTGGGTTTCCCTTTGTGTTGCCCCATAGTCTTTGATCATTGTCCTGCCGCGAGACGCGATCACCGGCCAATCAAATGCCCGTGACGCTTGTTATGGTCCGCCAAGCCGCGCTGCGACGGCCTCCGAAAAAGCCCGCGTTCGGGCGGTGATCCGCCGGGACGGCGGATAGACGAGATAAAGACTCATATCGGCCCAGCGCACATCCGGCAGGACGGCTTCCAGGCGCCCATCCTTCAGGTACGGCTCAAGGATAAAGTCAGGCTCGACGAGAAAACCGCAGCCCTCAACGGCAAGCCCGCAGAGAAAATCGCTATTGCTGGCCAGCATCCGAATATCCGGCACCACTGTGCCGCTCGATCCATCCGGCAAGGTGTACGGCACAGTCCGAGGCGCGGCCCCATTCAGGTATCGCAGGCACGCAAGGCTTGCGAGATCACCTGGATGGGCCGGCCGGCCATATTGATCCCAGAAGGCAGGGGCTGCCGCAGCAATATGATCAACGGGCCCAACCCGGCGCGCGATGAGGCTTGAATCAGGCAGACTGCCAATCCGCAGGGCTATGTCGAACCCATCTCCGACGAGATCGACCTTCCGGTCTGAGAAATCGACTTCAATATCAAGGTCCGGATGCGATTTTAGAAAGTCAGTAAAGATCGGCTGGAGGCGGGCCAAGCCATAGGATAAAGGCGCTGCGATCCGCAACCGCCCGGTGAGCGCTGCATCGGCCGCGCGGACATCGGCTTCGGTTTCAGCCAGATCATCCAGCACTTGTTCAGCCCGCGCGAGAAAGACCTCGCCGGCCGACGTCAGGGACATTTGCCGCGTTGTACGGACAATCAACTGGACGCCAAGGGATCGCTCTAGCTCTGCGAGCCGTCGGCTGAGGGCTGATTTCGCAGTTTTGAGCTGATCGGCGGCCCGGCTGATCGATCCAGCGCGGGCAATGGCGACAAAAATCTGGAGATCCGTCGTGGCAATCATTGTTCTCGTATAGCGAACAATCATTTGCTAACACAGCCTCTTTTGTCTGAATATTAGATCTCTATTTCTCGGGTGCACAGAGACCGCAGCCTCGGGAGACAGCAAATGTCGAACAACGAAACCCTGACCGTCCTGAACATTCAGGCAAGCGCCCGTCGGGCGGGGTCAATCACCCGCGACTTGAGCGACAGCTTTCTCGCAGACCTGCAGCAACGCCATCCGAGCCTTCGCGTCATCACCCGCGATCTGGCGGACGGCCTGCCGTTTGTCACGGAACGCTGGGTCCAAGCCAACTTCACACCGGACGCAGACCGGACCGCGGAACAGCGCGAGACCCTCGCCCTATCGGATACTCTGATCGACGAGCTAGACGCGGCAGACCTCATCGTCATCGGCGCACCGATGTACAATTTCGGTGTTCCGGCGGCGCTGAAAGCGTGGATCGATTTGGTCGCGCGGGCGCGCAAGACGTTCGAATATACCGCCGACGGCCCCAAGGGGCTGCTGCAAGGCAAACGCGCCGTAATCATCACGGCTACGGGCGGCGTGCCGGTGAATGCCGAGGTCGACTTCGCGACGCCCTATCTGCGCCATGCCTTGGCGTTCATCGGCATCACCGATGTCGATCTGGTCGCCGCTGAGCGCGTCACCGTTGACGCGGACGCGGCCGGCCGCGCCAAACTCGAAACGAAAACCCTAGCCACCCGGATCGCCGCTTAGGCGCGGCGCCGGGTCGTCCCAGAAGAAGGAGTGAGACGATGTTGACGATTAGACGTGGAAACGACCGTGGCCATGTGAACATGGGCTGGCTCGACAGCCATCACAGTTTCTCCTTTGGCCATTATCACGACCCGAACTTTATGGGGTTTGGCCCGCTTCGGGTGATTAATGAGGACCGCGTGTCGCCGGGCGGTGGGTTTGCGCCCCATGGCCATGCGAACATGGAGATTATCTCCTATGTCCTGTCCGGCGGGCTTGCCCATAAGGACAGTCTCGGCACCGGCGCGACGATCGTGCCAGGCGAAGTCCAACGGATGAGCGCCGGGACCGGCATTCGCCACTCTGAGTTCAATGCCTCTGAGGCGGATCCTGTGCACTTCCTGCAGATCTGGCTCTTGCCGGATACGCAGAATGTCGCGCCGAGCTATGAGCAGAAAGCGTTTGATGACGAGCGCAATGGCCGCCTGAGGCTCGTCGCCTCGAAGACGGGGCGGGACGGCTCGCTGAAGATCCATCAGGACACCGACCTTTTCGCTTCGGTGCTGCAAGATGGGGACGCGGTAGAGCATAGTTTCGCGGCCGGCCGGCGCGGCTGGCTGCAAGTGGCCCGCGGCACGGTGACAGTGAACGGTGAGACGCTAGAGGCCGGCGACGGCGCTGCTATGGCAGAGCTTGAAACGGTGACCCTCACCGCAAATGGCGAGGCGGAATTCCTGCTGTTTGACCTGCCGCCAGCGCACTAAGCCGAACCGCGTGTATCGCGTTGAAATTTAGGTCCCCACGTCGAAAGGCGTGGGGACTTTTTTCGCTGAACCCGAGCTACGACGGCCATTTCGCGGGCAGGCGGGCGATTAGTATGCGTTTTCTAATCTCTTTTCGTAATTTGACGTCATGAGGCGGGATGCCCGTTGGCGCCGCGCCGCGAAAAGACACTGGAGTCAAAGGAGACAGAGCATGTCGAAAGAGAAAGAAACGAAATCCCTGCGCGAACGGACCGTCGAGCTGGAAGCCCAGACCCGCGACGTCGCCCAGAAAATCTGGCTTGCCGGTCTCGGCGCCTATGGCCGGGCCTTTTCTGAAGCGGTTGAAGGCGCTCAAAAGCTGACCCACCAGACGAGCGAACTGTTTGAGGACCTAGTCGAGCGTGGCACGGAAATCGAAACCGATATGAAAGACCGGATCACCCAGAACGAAACGGTTCAATCGGCAACGGAAAGCGTCACCAAAGTGACCGACGCAGCGCTTAAGCTACAGCGCGAACAGCGCGAGCGTTTCGAAGCCCGGATGCAGCGCATGCGCTCGCTCCTCGGATTTGATCAAGCCGATTCCGACAAAGCCGACGAGATCAGCGAAAAGCTGGATCGCCTGGAAGACGAGATCGCTGAACTCGCAGCGAAATCGACGAAAGCCGGCCCTGACAAAACCGTTGCGACGCGACTCGCCCGCCTCGGCGCTGAAATCGACGCTGTGGCCGCAATGAACACGCCAAAGCCGAAGCGTAAGCCCGCAGCCCGCAAGACTGCTACGAAACCCGCTGCGGCGAAAGCGAAAACGGCGAAGGCAAAAGCACCGGCCAAAAAAGCACCGGCTAAGCCGCGGGCGGCGCGCAAAACAGCCAAAGCCTAATCGAGCATGACTTCGGAGGATCCACACGGGCATAGGCCGGTGTGGATCCGACGGGGGCGCTAATGGACCGCTCTTTCATAATATTTGATCATCCGGCGCAGGACGATCTCGCCCTCGGCCCCCATATAGGGCACGACGAGCAGCATCATTTGAAAGACGGTCTTGTGGATCAGATGGGCGGGCGGAAGACCGCTCTCCTCAATCTGCTCAAGGCTGAGCCAGAAAACGACCGTCTTCAGAAGCTGATCCGTCAGCGCGTCTGCGAGCTGGTCCTCAAGATAGATGACGCCGGTGGCGGAGAGTTCGGTCAGAATAGCGCGGATCGCGGCCCGCTTGTCTTTCACGAGACGGCGGAACCGCCCAGCCAGGTCTGGATATCTGTCAAGCAGCGGACCGAGGTTTCGGTAGAAGAAGCGGAAGTCATACGTCTCCTCGAGCAGAATGTAGGCGTAGACCCAATTATCCTCGATCGAGCGGATACGCCCGCGCGATCCAGCGAGGACGATCCGCATCTCCGCGTCGAACTCGTCATACAGGGCCCGGATGATCGCGTCCTTCCCTTTGAAGTGGTAGTAGAGGTTACCGGGACTGATATTAAGCACGTTCGCGATATCCACGGCCGATTGATCCGCCTCCCCCTCTTCATTGAAGAGCAAGCGGGAGGCTTCAAGAATTCGGTCTCGGGTTTTCATACGAATACGTCAGAATATCAGATGGAAAGGGGGACTATTCCTTTGGTTTGACAGAAAATCCTCACCATGAAACGAATTTCAGGGTACGATTTTCAATCCATTGCAAGGTCTCGGCGATAAGAAGACCTGCCGAAGGAGGAAGTGTGATGGCCAATCGGATCGAAGAATTGGGCGCGAAAGCTGCCGAAACGACTAATGCGCTCAACCCGTTAATGGGTGGGTTTAACCGTGAGGAGCTTGTCGGCGCCGTCGCCATGATGCTGCGCCGGACAGGAACAAGCCCAGTCGCGACCGCAAAACTCGCGGGACGCATGACCAAAGAAAATGTGGAAATCCTCCTCGGACGGTCAAAACGCACACCTGACCCCAAGGATCGCCGGTTCAAGGACCCGGCCTGGGCCCACAACCCGTTTTATAAGCGCGGTCTCCAAGTCTATTTGGCCATGCAGGACAATCTCGACCAATGGGTCGGTGACCTCAAACTCGGCGAACTGGAATACGCCCGGGCGAAATTCGTCCTCGGCATGATTACCGATGCCATCTCCCCAACGAACAGCCTCGCGGGGAACCCAATGGCGCAGAAACGCGTCATCGACTCCGGCGGCATGTCGCTGATCAAAGGCCTGAAGAACGCCTATGATGACCTGACCAAGAATGGTGGCATGCCATCGCAGGTGGACTCTCGTCCGTTCAAAGTGGGTGAAAACCTAGCGACGACGCCTGGCGAAGTCGTCTGGAAGAACGACATTCTCGAACTGATCCAATACAAGCCGATGTCGGAAAATGTGCACCGGGTGCCGTTCCTGATCATCCCGCCCCAGATCAACAAATTCTACGCGAACGATCTGCAGCCGATGTATTCGATTGTTCAGTTTCTGCTGGCCATGGAGCTTCAACCATTCGTCGTCTCCTGGCGCAATCCCACCAAAGAGCATGCCCATTGGGGCCTTAACGATTATGTCGACGCGCTGGTCCAGGCGAGCGATGTGATCCGCCACATCACCGGTAGCGCGAAGCTGAACGTGTCTGGGGCCTGTTCCGGCGGCATCACGACGGCGGCCTTTTCCAGCCTCCTTGCCGCGGGCGGAGATAAGCGCCTGAACTCGATTTCTTACATGGTGTGTGTGCTCGACCCGCAGCCTGACGATTCTGAACTTGGCCAGATGGTTTCGGAGCGCAGCCTCGAAATCGCGCGGCGCTATTCACGCCGTAAGGGCATCCTTGATGGCGACAGCCTCGCACGGATGTTCGCCTGGATGCGACCGAACGATCTCGTCTGGAACTATGTCGTGAACAACTATCTGATGGGCGAAGATCCCCCGCCCTATGATGTGCTTTTCTGGAACAATGACACGACCAATCTGCCGGCCCAGCTTCATTCCGATTATCTCGACATGGGTCTGTCCCAGCCCTTCGCGAATCCAGGCGAAGTTGAGATTGCTGGTCACAAAGCCGATCTCACAAAAGTGACCTGCGATGCCTTTATCGTTGCTGGGGTGACCGACCATATCACCCCGTGGAAGGCGTGCTATCGCACGACCCAATTGCTTGGATCAGAGAACATTACATTCATCCTCTCTAACAGCGGACACCTGCAATCGCTTCTGAACCCACCTGGGAATCCAAAGGCGCAGTACTTCGCCAATCCGAACATCACTGAGCGTGCCGAGGACTGGGCTGAAGGTGCTGAGGAAGTGAAAGCATCTTGGTGGCCGACCTGGGGCGCCTGGCTCAAGGAACGGTCCGGTGCGATGAAGAAGGCCCCGGCCCAGATGGGCTCGGAGGCGTTCCCGCCGCTCTATCCCTCCCCAGGCAAGTACGTATTCGACTGAGCGATCTCGCGCTCAGACCGCCACGAAAGGGCAATCTCATGGAGACATCTTCAAAACGACTGCCGACCATCCAGATGGAGGAAATCGGCGGCTATTGCCTGCGTGTCGCCCATTGGAAAAGCGAAATGCCGCTCGGCAAGCGCCCTCTTCTCTTTTTCAACGGCATCGGCGCGAACATGGAACTGGCGTTCGGGCTCGGCGAGTGGATACGTGACCGGGACATTCTGACCTTTGACATGCCTGGGATCGGGGACTCGCATCCACCGGTCCTACCCTATCTGCCCTGGCAGATGGCACGGGTCGCGCGCAAGCTTTGCGACCGGTATGGATTTGGCGATCTCGATGTCATGGGTGTTTCCTGGGGCGGTGCCATGGCGCAGCAATTCGCGTTTCAATATCGCCGACGCGTCCAACGGCTGATCCTTGCGGCAACGAGCTCTGGCATGACCATGGTGCCGGGACACCCTGAAGCGCTGATGAAAATGCGCGACCCGCGGCGCTATTCGGATCCCGACTATATGCGCCAGAATTTTGCGACGCTTTATGGGGACGATGACAAGGAAGGGGCACGCTCCCACGCCATGGGGCTGCGGGCGCCGCACCCGCGTGGATATCTCTATCAACTTCTCTCCATGTTTGGCTGGACGAGCCTGCCTTTCATTCGCTTCCTGAAAATGCCGACGCTGGTGATAATGGGGGACCGGGATCGCGTTGTGCCGCTGATCAATGGGAAAATCCTCGATACGGCGCTGCCAAACTCAGCGCTTCACGTCGTGGAAGACGGCGGTCACCTGTTTCTTGTGACGAAGGCGGCTGAGACCCTTCCGGTCATCACCGAGTTTCTAGACGAACTTGACGAGATGGCGGGCGTGTTCGACCTGGACACCCGCACGGTGGGAACTGCTTGAGTCACCGAGCCTATTGGCGAAGATCGCCGACAATCTCCAGCATGGCGGCAACATTGGCCGCGCCGAGCTGCTGACAGCGCTCAGGTGACCAGCCATAGGCCGCATCGGGCAGATCCGCATTGTCCTTGAAGGGCATTTCCAGGGTCATCGACACACAGCCATAGCGCGCCGCAATCGCATTTCCAGCAATCGCCAAATTGGCTGTGCCGGGCTTATTGCGCGGATAGCCGTATTTTGTTTGGAAATCAGGGCTGAAGCGTTTGAGCGCGGCCTTATAGGTCGTCAGGAGATGCTCTTGATGATCCGTATACCCAGGAATCCCCTCACAGCCGGCGATAAAATTGTATGGCAGGGCTTCGTCGCCGTGGACATCGATGGCGAAGTCGACGCCGGTTCTGTCCATGGATGCGAGTGTGTGAAAGACTTCCGGACTCTTCTCGAGGCTCGCCTTGTCCCATTCGCGGTTGAGATTGATTCCGGCGGCATTGGTCCGTAAATGGCCGCGCACGGACCCATCAGGGTTCATATTGGGCACGGCATAAATGTCCGCCTGCGAACGAAGTTGCCGCGCGACCGGATCAGCCCCATCGAGGAGGCGTTCGAGAAACCCCTCCATCCACCATTCCGCCATGGTCTCGCCTGGGTGCTGGCGACCAATTGCCCACAGTACGGGCCGGCCCGACCCCTCCGCATTCAATATGGCCAGACCGTCTATAGGGCGACCATCCAGGGTCGATCCCAGGCAAATATGCTTGGCATACGGAGACCGCCCAGATCTGGTGATAAGGGCTCGATGGCGTTGATACGTATACGGCGCAAAATACGCATACCAGACCAAATCTTCGGTCGGGGTGTGGGCGATCTCCAGCGCCCCATCACGGTAAGTCGTCTCGACACGAAACCAGGTCTCGTAGTCGTAGGAGGCACACGCACGATAATCGGGCCACCCGGCCGGATAAGCGGCGTCCGCCGCATTCTCGATGACCATCCGACACGGTTTTCCTCCGGCACCGGATAATCTGAAGTGGAACCATTGATAGAAGTCGCTATCCCGATCAGTCCGTATGCGAAGCCGGATGTTCTCCAAGTCTTCAAGACTTGTGCACTCAATGTTCCCAGAGTCGAATTGGCTGTGGATAAATACCGTCATGATATGTTCTGGTGCAGTCCGGCTGCGTCCAGCTTCTTTTCAATTAGACCGAGTCGATCGTTTCCAAAAAACATCTCTCCGTTCCAGAAAAATGTTGGCGAGCCAAAACCACCGCGGGCGATCAGTTCGTCGGTGGTTTCCTTCAGGGCGTCTTTGGTTTCCGGTTTTGCGATTTCGCCCATAAGCCAGTCAGCATCGACGCCGCATTGTGTGCACAATTGTTTGACGGTCCCCAACCGCGAAATATCCCTGTCATCGCGCCAATAAGCCTCAAATGCAACGCGCGCAAAGGCTGGCAGTTTGCCGTGGGGCTTTAGGACATGACAGGCCCGCATCACCCTGACCGAGTTCACCGGAAAGACACGCGGCGGCATATTGATGACAAGCCCCGCAAGGTCGGCCCAGTCCCGCAAATCCTTTAGATGATAGCGGGCCTTCGCTTTCACCGGCGCCCGTCGGCCCTCATAGACACTCGGATTGACCGCATTAAAGACCCCGCCGACAAGGATCGGGTTCCACTCAATGTCTGCGCCGGCGCGCCGGCGCTGACATTGGAAGCCGAGATAGGTCCAGGGGCTGGAACAGTCGAAATATACCTCAATGACAGCGCGCGTTTTGCCCGGCTTCGCTTCAGGCATCCACAAGAGACCTGAAGCGCTGATTGATGATCTGGTCGGCCTCCGACATGATCCGATCAATCAGTTCCTGGCAGGTCGGGATATCGTGGATGAGCCCGGCGACCATGCCGCAGGACCAGGCACCCGCATCCATGTCGCCTTCCATCATGATCCGCGGATAAACGCCGGCGACCTCTGGCAGGATGTCCTGGATGGTGAGCTTGTCGCCCAGGTCCTTTTCCTTTTCGAGCAAGCGCTCCACCGCATCATTTTTGAGGACGCGTTCGGTGTTCCGCAAGGGGCGCATGACGAGGCGTGTGTCGAGCTCTGAGGCGGCGACAATCGCCTGTTTCACATTCTCATGGACCGGCGCTTCCTGCGTGGCGATAAACCGCGTACCCATATTCATGCCATCCGCGCCCATGGCGAGCGAGGCCACGAGAGACCGGCCATCGGCCATGCCGCCCGAGGACACGAAGGGAATGTCCAGCTCTTCAGCGGCCCGCGGCAGCAAAATGAAATTCGGAATGTCGTCCTCACCAGGGTGACCGCCGCATTCGAACCCGTCGACGGACACCGCATCGCAGCCGATCTCCTGGGCCTTCAAGGAGTGGCGCACACTGGTGCATTTATGGATCACCTTCACCCCGGCATCCTTCAGGAACGGCATGACCTGCTGAGGGTTTCGGCCCGCAGTCTCAACAATACGGACGCCGCCATCGATGACGGCTTTCACGATCGCCGGATAGTCCGGCGGCGTCAGGCTCGGCAGAAAGGTAATGTTCACGCCGAAAGGCTTGTCGGTCATGTCCTTGCAGCGGGCAATCTCATTGGCAAGATCTTCCGGCGTTTTCTGGGTCAGGCCTGTTATGATGCCTAGGCCCCCGGCATTTGAGACCGCAGCCGCCATCTCAGCAAACCCGACATAGTGCATGCCGCCCTGTATGATCGGATGCTCGATGCCGAACATTTCGGTGATGCGCGTTTTCATAAGCTGGTTCTCCCTCGTCTTTCCTCCTTTGTGACGTCGAAAATTCCAAAGGGAAAGCCCTGCCGCAGAGAGAACGGGCCGGCGGGCGAGCGCGCACATGGCCTGCGCCGTCAAATGACAAGCCGAGCCTGAGGAGATTCCGCAAGGGGTCCGCATTAATATTTGGCATCCCCCCAAAATGAGGTGTGCCGCTTCCAGCGTGTTCAGCCTAAAAAATAGGCGTGCGCAGGGGGACGTGCGCGCTAGGATCTTGGGGAGAGGTCATTGCCCAAATAACCCTCCCTCTCCCCAAGGCCCACAAACATCCAGTCGAGTCGCCGCGCGGATTTTCGCGCGGTTTTTTTTGCCTATTTTGACGGTTTGCCTGTGTCTTACGCTGCGTGTTCGCGTTGAACGCCGAGTTCACGTTTCACCCGTTCGGCCAATTGGCTCACCGTGAACGGTTTCGGCAGGAAGGAAATCTCGCGTTCTTCGTCGATCGCTGCGGCGAGGTCGCGCTCAGCATAGCCAGAAATGAAGATCACGCGGGCCGCACCAAGATATTCCTTGGCCTCCTTGATAAGGGTTGGCCCATCGATTCCCGGCATGACAACGTCTGAAATGATGAGATCGAACCCAGCCGGATTTTCCTTGAGGATCGCCAGCGCCTCTTCGCCATCCGGTGCTTCTTCGACATCATACCCACGGGACACCAGCAGCTGAGCCGCAATCCCGCGCACACCCTCTTCGTCCTCGACGAGGAGAATGCGCCCGCGCCCTGCAAGATCGATTGGCCGGGAAGAAGTGCGCCCAATCTCTTTGACCTCTTCCAAATCAGCGTCGGCAACTTCATCGGCACTCAGAGCCGGGAGATAGATGTGGAAAGTGGTCCCTTCGCCAACTTCAGACACAGGACAAATATATCCGCCCGACTGCTTGATGATGCCGTAAACGGTGGCGAGGCCGAGCCCCGTGCCAACACCGGCTTCTTTGGTTGTGAAGAAAGGTTGGAAAATCTGCTTCAGATTTGCAGGGGTGATGCCGCAACCGGTATCTTCAACCTCAATGAGGGCGTATTCGCCCTCTCCGACAAAATCGAAGCCTTTGGTATGGGCATCTTCTGCCATGACCTGGCTCGTGCGGATCGTCAGCCGCCCGCCGCCCGCCTTGGACAGCATGGCATCGCGGGCATTGGTCGCGAGATTAATGATCGCCGTCTCTAGCTGGTTCTTGTCGACACGGATGTGCGGCAGATCGCGGCCGTGCTTGATATCCAGTTCGATCCGCTCGTCCACCAGCTGACGCAAGAGAATGTAGAATTGCGAGAGGGTGTCGGTAATGTTCAACACCTCGCGCTTGAAGGTCTGCTTTCGAGCGTAGGCGAGCAGCATATTGACGAGTTCCGCTGCGCGCTGTGAGAGGTCAGAGATGAGTTTCAGCTCAACATAGCTTGGGTCGCCCACGGGGTGGCGCATCATCAGCTTGCCGGTATTCAAGATGATGCCCGTCAGCACATTGTTGAAATCATGGGCGACGCCACCGGCGAGTTGACCGATGGCCTGCATCTTTTCGCCCTGGGCCAGACGCAGTTCGAGTTGCTTCTGTTCGGTCATGTCGATGACATAGGCGACCGAGGGCTGACCCTGTCCGTCGAGAGTCACAAAGACATTAACCGTCTTCGTGTCTTCGCCGGCCAGCTTGAGCTCGACGGGCTTATCGATCGCATCGAGGAGCTGCGTCTCTAGGGCCTCTTGGCCCTCGGCAGCCGTGAAGAGATCAGAGAACTTTCCGCCAGGCGCCGCGCGGCCTTCCGAAAGCTCCATTAGCGCGCGATTGGCATCGAGAATGACAGCGCCCGACAGGGACGCCCCCTGCAGACGCACGGCCCCAAAAGGCGCATCATCAAACATGGGGTCCCCATCGGGACGCGGGGGGCGGCTGGCAGAGATCGCCGTGAGCCGGTCTTCGCCGCCCATCAGGTTCTGCCCTTGACTGATCACAATTGTCCTGCCGGCGGCCTCGGCGCCGCGCCCGGACCAAGTCGTCAGTGTCTGGACCGGCACCTCGACCCCATCCCGCGCCCGAATACGGATATCGGCGCGGCCCGGCGCACCGGTTTTCCGCTCGCGGCGGAGAAGTTTTACAAACTCCGGACGCATAATATCGTCGATCCGCACATTGCTCGCCGTTTCCGGCAGGCCAATCAGCTCGCGCAGCCAATTATTGGCGTAGGTGATCGTCCCGTCCGGACGGGACGCGAAGAAGCCCATGGGCGCGTCTTCAACATAAAGCGCCTTCATATCGGCCGCGCCGGTCGCTTCTTCAGTGCCGGCAATTCGGCGCAGGCGCCAGAGCACCCGCTCACGCGGCAAGGGTGACACGCTAATCTCAAACTGGACCGGCAACCCGTCGGCGCCGATGGTAATCGCCGGTAGAACTTCGCGGCAGGTTTCGACGGCTTTGGCCGCCTTTGAGAGGCGGAAGATCGGCGCGGCAAGCCCTGGGCTGGCGCCGAACAGGCGGTCGACCGTGGGGGCCCGGCCGATGTCGCCAATGCCGGACACCATCATAGCCGACAGATCGCGATAGGCGGAATTGGCCGCCACGACGGCCCCGCCCCGCTCGGTGATCAGGACGGCTTCATCAAGGGCGTTAATCCAAGTGAACTTTGGCGGGTCGACAGAAATCGAGGCTTCGGCAAGACCGCGCTCTGGAAAGAGGCCCAGCCGGCGTCCGGCGCCGCGGATCAGCCAGAGGATCGCCACCAGTCCGAACGCACCCATGGCAATCATGGTGACGGGCCATGTCGCGCCGCCGGCAGACGGCCAGGCAACCGCGACGCTTGCCGCGGCGACTGCGAGGAGCAAAAATCCCCAAAAAGCCAATTGCATCAGGTCCATGGACGACCGCGTCGACTTCACGGTGTCGGTTGGCTCCCCGTCGATCACGTCCGGAGTTTCGGTGTCGGGTAAATCGCGAGGATCCATTCAAGAACTCTCTTGCCAGCTGCTTCATCTGAAACGATTCGGCAGTCATCTACAGATTGGTGCACGCCAAAGGGCTGCACAACGCCGCGCGCGCACCGTTTCGGCATGTACCGCGAATAAGGTTAACGAAAACGAAAAAGCGATTAAGACTCTAGTAAACAAAGACGAAACAAGAGCGACATAGAATGATGAGAAATATGACGGCCATGGCGGCCCTCTTCGCCCTCGCGGCCTGCGATACGCTGCCAAGCGCCCCATGGGCGAAGCCCACCGCCCCCACTGGGGTAGAGACAATCGAAAGCGCCGAGGCTGAGCCCGTTGCGACCGAGACAGAGCGTCTAAACACCTTCTTTGAAGAGGCCTTTCAAGACGCCCTCGCGCGCAGCCCGATGACGCGCACCTTCCTCGGCATCAAAACCGATTATGGCAAGTGGGACGACGCGTCAGACGCGGCGCGGATCCGAGAGATCGAACTCCAGCGCGCAATGGTCACCGAGATGAAAGAGACGTTCGACTTCGATCTGCTCGACGAACAGGGTAAACTGTCTTGGCGCCTTGCCGAATATGAGCTGGAGCAGGACGAGCGCAATTTCGCCTATCGCTGGCACTGGTACACCTTTACCAATATGCGCGGCCAACATGCCGGTATCCCAGCATTTCTGATCAATCAGCACCGCGTCACCTCCAAGGCCGATGCCGAAGCCTATGTGTCACGGTTAAACGGGATAACGGTTTTCCTTGGCACCCATGTCCAAAATGCGGAAGTTGCGGCCGAGAAAGGCATCCTGCCGCCGAAATTCGTGTTCGATTATACGATCGAAGCCTCGGAAAACGTGTTGACGGGGTATCCCTTTGGCGGGGCGGACTATGACGATGCGTCGCCCCTGATGGAAGATTTCCGGAACAAGGTGGATCGTTTGGTTTCGGATGAGGTCATCACAGGCGAAGAGGCTGCAGAGCTCCGCACGCAGGCTGACCTCGCCCTTCGAAACGCCGTCGAGCCGGCCTATCGTAACCTGATCCGCGTGCTGACAGAGCAGCGCGAGTCCGCGAGCCCCGATGACGGCGCGTGGAAACTGCCGGACGGCGGAAACTATTACACCGCCCGCCTCGCAAACATGACGACGACGAATATGACTGCGGCAGAGATCCACGAGCTGGGC
>JBCAWP010000031.1:0-14532 GCA_038534535.1 Pseudomonadota bacterium | reverse complement strand
CCGTGAAGGGTGTATCGTCGAGATAAGGTTCTGTGCGGCTGAAAGAGGGGACGTAGTAATTCCTCTGCCGGGTCCCAACGGGGTCGGTGACTTCGCCCCATTTGTATCCGTTTGGATCAGCCGCTGGGATCATGAGGGTCCCGTCGTCAGTGCCGCCAGAATAGGTATAGGACCATGTCGCGCTCGGATAGCCGGATCCAGAGAGCGTTTTGCTGACAACTGAAAACACTGAATTCCAGTTCGCTTCGTTGTTGGCTTCTTGTTTGGGGGTTTGCGACAGGCCACAAATCGCAAAGCCTTCGCGGCGTCCACTTTGATGACGGGTTTCGCGGAGATTGAATGTTCCGGACATTCCATCCGGGTGCGTAACCGACATGGATGTCGTGCGCGGAGACGAACTGCCGCAGACTGTCGAACTGCCGTCAAGCGCCAAGTTTTCAAAGTCTGTGAATGTCCACCGCTGTCCGTCCGGGCGCGTCACATTCGTAAGTGAGACATAGGTTTGGCCATGGGCAGAGATCGTTGAATAGGAATAGGTCCAGGTTCGACCGTGGGCTGAGACACTTGAGATAAGCCCATTCGTTCCATAGGAGAGATCGATCTGACGCCCGTCATTCGACTTAATCCGTGTCAGCTTGTTCGATCCGTTATAGGTGTAATCGACAGTGTTGCCGTTGACGTCCGTGATACGGGTGACGAGGAACATATACCGCGCCCGTTCGAGCGCTGCGCCTTGGCCGTTGGCACCGGTAAATGGAATATTTGAGACGTCGAAAGCGCGGACGCGCGAAAACTCATATTGCGTGCCTGACGGCGAGGTGGCGATGGCAGCATACTTCCCGTTGCCAAGAGACGAGCAGGAGACATGCCAATAGTCCTTGGTGACGCCTTCTGTCCCGGCCGGCCAGTTCACGCCCGTCGGTTGCGCCATGATCTTTTGCTCGCCAACGCCCGGAATGGATAGGTTCCAGCCATTGGAATACTGATAACCGCGATAGATATTGAAAAATTGGGGCCCACCAGGAGGGTTGATACCAACGGTCTGGCCGGGCCCTAAGGGAACAGAAACTGTCGCAATCGGTTCAACTTCGAACAGGTCGCAGATATTATGTTGCAACTCCGTTTGATCGAATTGCTGGGGGCCACTATTCCCATCGTAGACGCCGCCCGCCTCCAGGATGATGGAGATGTTTGGTATCTCGAGCTCCCAAAGGCCAAAGCCGAGCTTTTCATCATATGGCGTGCTTTGTCGAATAGAACGACGGATCTCAACCGGCAGGCTTGAATTACCCGGAATGGAAACATCAACGTGTTCAAACGAAAGAGCGCCAGTATTGAGATCAATCTGATCGCCGAGGACGTCGACGCCGTGCGCGACAAGGCGTTCATCAACGTTTTGTCGCTCTAGAAAGTCGCTCTCTAAGGGCACGGGATCGTCTTGGGCGAATGCTGTCTGTCCGCATGCCAAAGCAAATATTGTCAGTATAAGTGCAATATAATTCGTACGATTGCTGTGAAGCATCGTCACCCTCCAAGTCCTGACCCGAGCAGATCAGGACACGATGAGGGAAACCACTCAAGGGGGAAAGTTGTGAAATTCTCGTAACAAGATAAATTGAATATTCTGCGTTCCGAAAAATCGTTATACGGATAGGGACTTACTATTATTAACGGAGGACAAGTCGGTAAGTTGTGTGCTGACTTTCGATTAAATTGATCGGCATAGGCTTCGTGCAAAATAGCAATCTCGCTCCGCGTTTTCGCAGTACCGCGCTCAAGGCGTGACATGCGCCCATCTAGGGTATCGACGGTTTATTTCACGCCGGAAAGATCAGACCGGATAAGCTTTAAGTGGTCCGGTGTGGGTTTATGTGGATCTTTTGCCGCATTATTCTTCAATCTTGCGCGTTAGGTTCGTAAAACCTTGGCTATCGATAGCATAAATGAGCGTATTGAATATATAACTGGGGAGCTATTGGTGCGAAACAAACTGCATGGAATCCCGTTGGGGCAGATCTTTCTGTCGCATTCTATAAGTGGTGGCGCACCCAAGAGGATTCGAACCTCTGACCTCTGCCTTCGGAGGGCAGCGCTCTATCCAGCTGAGCTATGGGTGCCGAGGTGGTGGTGTTGCCATGGGGGGGGCGATGACGCAAGGTTTTGAGACACGCCATCTGTCTGAACCGGTTGGCGTGGGGCAGGCCGGACCTGCGACCTTAAACACCTCATCACTAAACTGGTGTGTGCTGCGCCGCGCCGCTAGGGATGGCATGCTGAGGTGAAGGAGGAGATCAACCGATGGACGTGGCCCGGCAGATTTTGACTGTATTGATGGCGCTCGGATTGCTGACGGCCTGCGGCGGCGAGGCAGCCGACAGTACAAATGCTCCACCGGTCGCCGACGAGGTCGCTGATGGTGCGGTTGGGCCGGCGCTCTGGACCGTCTCCGATGAGGATACGACGCTCTATCTACTGGGCACGGTGCATGTTCTGCGTCCTGAAATTGATTGGCTCACGCCGCAAATTCGCGAGGCGCTTGAGGCGTCCGATACCGTCTATTTCGAGGCGGATGTGGACAGTCCGGCGGCCCAGGAGGCGCTCACCCGGGCGGTGACGGAGCTGGGGCTCTATACCGATGGATCGACGCTGCGGGATCTCCTCGCAGACCCCGATGAGCAGGAAGTCGCTGAAACGGCTGAACTTTTGGGGCTTCCCTTCGCGGGCATCAACAATTTTCGGCCCTGGTTCGCAGCGATTGCCCTGTCCGATGTTCACCTGAACCGGTTGGGCTTTTCTCGGGACGAAGGCGTCGAACAAGTTCTGGGGGCGGAAGTGGAGCGCCTCGGGCAAGACGTTCGGTACTTTGAGACGGGCGCCGAGCAGATCTCCCTCCTCTCAAGCATCTCTGAAGCGGCGCAGATCGATATGCTGGTCTTTACCGCTGAGCAGATTGAAGACGATCCGAATTTTCTAGACCGGATGGTGGCCGAATGGGTCGAGGGCGATGTGGAGACCCTCGGCGCCCTCATCGCAACCGATCAAGCCTTCGGTGCTGGCGAGGCCTATGACATTATGCTCGCGGGGCGCAACGCCCGCTGGGCCGACACGCTGACGACGCTCATGGACGAGGAGGCCGGGACGTTCTTCATCGCCGTTGGCGCTGCCCATCTCGTGGGTGAGGACAGTGTGCAGGTCTTGCTGGAGGGCCGTGGGCTGACCGTGGACCGCCAGTGATGGGCCATCATAATTGGTCGATGCGTTGGCGGGGCGTGGGTAAGGCGTTGCTAGAGTTCTGAGAGCGCTTCATTGAAGGCTGACCAGAGCGCTTCAGCCGGTTCGCAGCCGATGGAGAGGCGGACATAGCCTTCCGGCACATCGTCGCCCCACCGGGCGCGTCGCTCGCCCGAGGTATGCGCGCTGCCAAAACTCGTCGCCGGAAAAATCGCCGTACAATGGGAGAGAAAAGCGTCTGCCGCTTTAGCCGTGCCCAGGTCAGCGCCAATTAGGAAGCCGAAGCGGCGCATTTGGGCCGCGGCGACGGCGCGAATTGGTCCTGTCAGTTTTCCGGGGAAATGGACGGTTTTCACCCTGTCATGGTCGTCCAACCGGTGGGCGATCAACTCTGCCGTATCGCACATCCGGTTGAGGCGAACATCGAGGGTTTCGATGCCGCGATGCACCAGCGCTGCCTCGGCCGGGCCGGGGATCGAGCCCGACAATTTTCGCCACCGCAAAATCTCACTCATAAGGGCCTGGTCGCGGGAGGCGACATGACCCATCAACACGTCGCCATGGCCAGACATGGCTTTTGTGTCGGCCACCATCACGACATCCGCGCCGAGATCCAAAGGCGACTGGAGGAGGGGGGTCATGGTTGTGTTATCGACGGCGACGAGGCCGCCGGCGGCGTGCGTGCGCCGGGCGATCTCGGCGATATCGCAGACATCAAGACCGGGGTTTGAGGGTGTTTCGAGCCAGACGAGTTTTGCGCCGTCTATGGGCGCGTTCGCCGCGTCAGCGGTTGGCCATTCGATGGCTTCAATCCCAAAAGGGACCAGCCGTTCTTGCACGAGCGCTCGGACCACAAAGTAGCCATCGCTTGGCAAAACCAGCCTGTCTCCGGGCTTCAATACGGTAAACAGAATGGCCGCGGCAGCGGCCATGCCAGACGGGAACAGCGCTGACGGCGCATCCTCGAGGATCGATATCTGCGTTTCCACGGCGCGCCAGGTCGGGTTGCCGTCCCGGGTGTAGGTGTAGGCCGCGTCCGGCGAGCCGGGCAGATGATACGCACTGGTATGGGTAATGGGCAGGCCGACGGGGTCGCCGCGCTCCAGGTGCGCCCGGCGATGGTGCAAGAGACGCAATAGCCGCGCGTCTATCGGCGTCACGCTGCTTGGATCAGCCATCGCTCGTCATCGCGATAAATACATCTTCAAGATCTGGCTCTTCGGTGGCGAGATCGGCGATGCCAATGCCGGCGTCGCGGACCTTATCGAGCAGGCGCCCGATGCCGGTTTCGCTCGTGCGGAATGTGATCGCGACGGCGCCGTCGGGACGCAGAACAGCGCCCATATCGGACAGGGTTTCCGGGAGCACTGAGAGCGGATCACGCGGGACCAGTTTGAGCGTTTTGTGGTCGAGCCGATTCAGGAGGTCTGCTGTTGGCTCGCACGCGATGACTTCGCCATGGTTGATGATCGCGATGCTGTCGCAAAGCTCTTCGGCTTCTTCGAGATAGTGGGTGGTGAGGATGATCGTCGTGCCGGCGGCATGGAGTTCGCGAACATAGGCCCATAGGGACCGGCGAAGTTCGACATCGACGCCCGCGGTCGGTTCGTCAAGGATCAGCACAGGCGGCGCGTGGACGAGAGCTTTGGCGACCATGAGGCGCCGTTTCATCCCGCCGGACAATTGACGCACATAGGCATCGGCCTTGTCAGCGAGCCCGACGGCGCCGAGGATTTCATGGGTGCGACGTTCTTCTTTTGGGACGCCGTAAAAGCCGGCCATAAGCTCCAGCGTCTCTTCTGGTGTGAAGAAGGGATCGGAGACGATCTCCTGATTGACGACACCGAGGGCGGCGCGCGATTGGCGCGGATACCGGTCAATGCTCATGCCCCAGACCTCAACCTCGCCGCTCGTCTTGGTGACAAGGCCTGCGAGGATATTGATGAAGGTCGACTTGCCGGCCCCGTTCGGCCCCAGAAGGCCGAAGATCGACCCTCTTGGGATATCGAGCGAGAGGTTCTTCAAGGCATGCTTTTCCGGCATTTTCCCCGACGCCGGATAGACTTTGTTCAATCCTTGAACCGAGATGGCGAGATCGGGTGGCGTCATCGGTGTTCTTTCGGCGATTGACGGGGAAGAAGACCCCTCATACCTAAGATGCGCAGCGCTCCTGGGCAATGGACCGGGCGTTGACCGAGGGAAATAAGAGTGCCGACATGACAATGATGACGAAGTCCCACACCGATCCGGAATTGATCATTGTAACTGAGCACCGCGTTTCTTGCGACGGTGGCGGCGGGGCGCTCGGCCATCCCAAAGTGTTCTACGAGCTTGGCGAAGACGGCGAGGTCGTCTGCGGCTATTGCGGACGGCATTATGTTCTGAAGGGCTCAAAGGCCGACCCGACACGTAACTGACGCCCCTTGCCAAAGCGCCCCGTTCGGCAAACACTATCCGCGTATCGCCGATCGGGGAGGATTGGATGCGTTTATGGGAATATACAGGCCTAGTAGTAGGGGCCGCGCTGATTGCAGCTTGCGGCGGGGACACATCTAACGAGGCCGCAGAGACAGCCGTTGATCGCGCGAATGCCGAGATCAGGACGATTACGATCGATGCCGGCGCGGACTTTGCGGCCGAGCTGCAAACCGCGCTCATTACAGCTTCAACCGGCGACACAATCGCCATGCCGGCCGGGACGTTTCATCTGTCGGACGGGCTCTCGCTCGATGTCGACGGGGTCACGCTCACCGGCGCAGGGCAAGAGCGTACGATTCTGAGTTTCGCCAATCAGACGGGCGCAGGCGAAGGTCTACTGGTGACGTCGGACGATGTGACGCTCACCGGTTTCACGATGCAGGATACGGCCGGTGATGGGATCAAGTCGAAAGGTGCGGACCGGATCATCTACCGCGATCTGACGGTCGAATGGACCGGTGGGCCGGACGAAGACAATGGCGCGTATGGTGTGTATCCCGTTGAAAGCACGGATGTACTGGTCGAAGGCGTGACCGTGCGCGGCGCGTCCGATGCGGGCATCTATGTTGGGCAATCCTCGAACATCATCGTGCGCAATTCGCTCGCCGAGTATAATGTCGCCGGGATTGAGATTGAAAACTCGACCTTCGCTGACGTCTACGCCAACCGGGCCGAGAACAATGCGGGCGGCATCCTGGTGTTTGATCTGCCTGATCTGCCGGTGATTGGCGGGCACTCGACGCGGATCTTTGATAACACAATCATCAACAATAATACGCGCAATTTCGCGCCGCCGGGAAACATCGTGGCGTCTGTGCCGTCTGGAACCGGGGTCATCATTTTGGCGAACCGGAATGTGCATGTCTTCGACAATCAGTTTGACGATAATCGGACCGCGCATGTCTTGCTGACAGCCTATCAGGACCCGTTCACGGACGAGCGGTATAACCCGCTGCCGCGCGATATCCGGCTGACGGGCAATGCGTACGCGAATGGCGGGTATGATCCCCAGGGTGTGCTGGGCGACCTTGCGGGGCTTTTGGGGGGCAGCTTGCCGCCGATCGTCTGGGATGGGGTCAACCGGTGGGGTGAGAGCGAGGCGGTGGATGTGAACCTTTCCATCGAAGAAGGGGAGACGGTGGCGACGCCATTGTTCTTGAATCTGGGCTTTGGTGCGTATCCGCTGGACCCGGCAAATCTGGCGCCGAGTTTTGACATGCCGGACGGGACGGCTGCGCCCGATGCGCCGACACCGGTATCGCTGAGCCATGCGGGGGCGGGCTAGACCGCCATGGCGTCCTGGCATGGTGCCCTTGCGTGCCTGGTCCTCGCGGCCTGCGGCGCGGCTGAGCGTGCGGCGGGGCCGGATCTTCAGATGATCCTAGCAGACCGGCCGGCCGAGCGGTTATCTGACTATGGGCTGTTCATCGATGCGGGCGCGGAGACGCCGGCGGACGGCGTGCTCGCCTATGACCTCATCAATCCGCTCTTTTCCGATTATGCGGAGAAAGACCGGTACGTGTTCACAGGCGGAGAACCGGCTGAGGTGAATGGGTCCGAGGTTCTCGAACTGCCCACGGGTAGCGTGCTTGTAAAGCATTTCTCCTATCCGGAGACGGGCAAGCTCGAGACGCGGATACTGATCCGGAAGGCGGACGGTTGGCGGGCCTACCCCTATGTTTGGAATGCGGCGGGGACCGAAGCGACCTATGCGCCCATCGGGGCGAAATTGACGGTCGAGACGGAAGACCCGGACGGTGTGCCCCTCACGCTCGCCTATGCCGTGCCGAACCAGAACCAGTGCAAGACCTGCCACCAGATTGGTGACGAGATCGCACCGATCGGGCCGAAGCCGCATAATCTGAACCATGACGGCCCCTATGGCCGTAACCAGCTGTCCCATTGGATGGAGGCGGGGCTCTTGGCGCGCGGCGATCGCGTGTTCGATGCCGTGCCGGCGATCGAGCGCGGCGAAGGCGATGCGCGCACACGGGGGCGGGCCTATCTCGATATTAACTGCGCCCATTGCCACCGGGCCGGCGGATCGGCCTCAAACTCCGGGCTTTGGCTCGAATGGACGGAGGACGATCCTGTGAAGCTCGGTGTCGGGAAACATCCAACCGCGGCGGGCCGTGGCTCCGGTCAGCTTCGCCATGTTGTCGTCGCTGGAGCGCCGGACGCCTCGATCCTGATGCACCGCATGGTGTCGACCGAAGCCGGTGTGGCTATGCCGGAATTGGGGCGCACGCAGGTCGATGCCGAAGGGCTCGAACATGTTCACGCTTGGATCGCAACACTAGAAACGCCACCGCAGTAACGGTCTGTTAACTCGAGATTAACGCCAACCGACCAATTCATTAACTAGTTTGTTGCGTATACTGGGTGCGATTCGCTGCCCATTCAGGAGTATTCCCCATGGCGCTGACTGGAGACCAGGTCCCGTTTATCCTTGCGGCCGGGACGGCGGCCCTGTCGATTGCCTCGATTTTGTGGGCCTTGCGGGTGTCCGATGGCGCCCGCGGCGCAGCCCGGCGCCTGCGTGAGCGGAGCAATGAGCTAGAAGCGAAGCTCGCCCGCGCTGACAGCGTATTCGGGGCGCATCCCGGCGTGATCCTTGTCTGGGAAGATGATGCGCTGAATGAGGATGGTTCCGATATTCCGAAGCCGCAGCTGTATGGATCGCTGGCGGCCCTCGCCGGTCTTCTGCGCTATACCGACGATGCCATCTCCGAAGATCCGGCGGTGCGGATCATTGAAGGCCTCGCTGACCTGGAAGCACGAGATAGCGTTAAGCAAGACACAACGCTGCGGCAGCGCCTGAAGGAACTCCGCGAAAACGGCACGCCGTTCTCCTTGAAGATCATCGGGCCAGGGGAGGCGCACCTCGATGCCGATGGCCGCACGGCCGGTGCGCGCGCCGTCGTCTGGATCACCGATGCCACTGTGCGCGGCATTGAGGAGAGCGCAGCCCGCGGCCGCCTGGAAGAAGCGCGCCAAGTCATCGCGTCTGACCCGACGGCTTTCCTCGAAATGCTGCGGAAATCGCCATTTCCGGCCTGGCGCGTTTCCGGCGTCGGCAAGCTTCAATGGGCCAACAAGGCCTATCTCGATGCCGTCGAGGCGCCGACGCTCGAATATGTCCTCGAACGCCAGATCATGCTCGATCCGCAGACCGCCGAGCAGATGCGCCGGACGATTAATGACGGCAAGGATATCGACGAGATCCGGACGGTGCCGATCAATGGCGACCGCCGGTCCATGCGCTTTATGAGCTTCCCATTGTCCGGCGGCGCCGGCGCCATGGCGTTCGACGTCACCGATCAAGAAGAGGCGCGCACCAAACTCGACGAGAATAACAAGGCGAACGAAGAGACGTTGAACCACGTCACCGATGGCGTCATCATCTTCGACGACAAGCGCAAGCACTTCTTCCACAATCGCGCCTTTGCCGAGATCTGGGGTATTGAGGAGGGCTTTCTTCTGGAAAAGCCGACCCATGGGCAATTGCTCGACCGGCTTCGTGAGCGGCGCAAACTTCCCCCGCGCAAGGATTATGCGGCGTGGCGGGCAGACGAGCTTGCCTATTATCTCGATATCTCCGGCGTCGCTGAAGATACCTGGTCGCTGCCCGATGGCCGTACGCTCACTGTGACCCGTCAGCGCCACCCCGCTGGCGGATTGTTGCTGCTCTTCCGGGACATAACGGACGAGCTCGGCCTGCAGACGCGATACAATGCGCTGATCAATACCCAAGCGGCGACGCTCGACAATCTTCACGAAGCCTGTGCGGTTTTTGGCGGCGACGGCCGTTTGAAGCTCTCCAACCATGCCTTCCTCACGCTGTGGAATCTGCCGGAAGACCTGCTCCGGGATGGCCCAGACTATGACGACGTCGTGGAAGCGTGCATTCCGCTGTTCCATGAGCGCGCCGTTTGGAACGCGATCAAGAGCCATGTGACCGATATCAGCCCGGAAGCCCGGACCGAGACGACGGGCGAAATGCGCCGGGCTGACGGCACGGTTTTGACCTATCTGACGCACCCCCTGCCGGACGGTAATACGCTCATCGCATTTGCAGACGTCTCGGCAACGCGGCGCGTTGAAAGCGCCTTGCGCGAACGCGCGGAGGCCTTTGCCGCGGCCGACCGCCTGAAAACAGAATTCGTTCAGAACGTTTCGTACCAATTGCGCTCGCCGCTGACGACGATCCTCGGCTATGCGGAATTCCTGGAGAGCCAGCGCCACGAAAGCCTGTCCGATCGCCAGCTTGATTATGTGCGCTCGATCCTGGCGGCGTCAGACCATCTGTCGAAACTCATCGAGAATATCCTCGATCTTGCCATGATCGAAGCGGGACGGATCGATTTGGATCTGTCGGAATTCGATCTGAAATCGATTGTCGAAGAATCCGTCGAAATGGTCGTGTCCAAGGCCGAAGATACGCAGATCACGGTGAAAACGGATCTGAGCGATGGGCTTGGCATTGTCCGGGCCGATGAACGCCGGGTACGGCAGGTGCTCTTCAATCTCGTCTCGAATGCCCTTCGGTTCACCGATCCAGGCGGTGACATCACAGTCCGGGCGGAGCGCATTGAAGACATGGCGCGCTTGACGGTGAGCGATACGGGCCGGGGCATTGATGCCGATAGTCAGATGGCGGCGTTTGACAGCTTCTCCTCGTCGGACCAGCGGGGCGCCGGACTTGGCCTGTCGCTTGTGAAGCATTTTGTGGAGCTCCATGGCGGGCGCGTGGCCATGCGCTCAGAGCCCGGTGTTGGGACGGAGGTCATCTGTTGGCTGCCCGTTCAGACGCGCGATAATCCTGTGCATCCTGATGCCGTCTTTGCAGAAAGCGCTGCGGCGTAGGCCCTTTTCGAGGCGAAGACTTGCCACTTGGTGATGGCCTGGCCTAAGCCACTTTGCAGCAATGACTGTATTCAGGAGTATCTATGTCCGATCTGTCCCCGCGCTTTGACTGGGCGCGCGACGAAATCACTGCGCTTTACGAGCTGCCGCTGGACACGTTGATAGCGCGCTCGCTCGCGGTGAAGCAGGCCAATTGGCCGGATGGCAAAATCCAGAAGTCCCAGCTTTTGTCCGTAAAGACCGGCGGCTGCGCCGAAGACTGCGGCTATTGCTCCCAATCGGCCCATTTCGATACAGGTCTACAAGCTGAAAAGCTGATGCCGGTGGACGAGGTTGTCGCCGCCGCTGCGCGCGCAAAGGCAAACGGGGCGGATCGGTTCTGCATGGGCGCGGCCTGGCGGAGCCTGAAGGATCGGGATTTGCCGAAGATCACCGAAATGGTCTCGGCTGTGAAAGCGCTGGGGCTGGAAACCTGCGTGACCGCAGGAATGCTGGACGAGGGGCAGGCCGAGGCTCTGAAAGACGCTGGCCTCGACTACTACAACCACAATCTGGATACCTCCCGCGAGTACTATCCGAGTGTCGTCTCGACGCGGACCTATGAGGACCGCCTCGATACGCTGCGCAAGGCACGCGGCGCTGGCATCAAACTCTGCTGCGGCGGTATTCTCGGGATGGGCGAGAGCCGTGCCGATCGCATTGGCCTGATCCATGAACTTTCTCTGATCCAGCCACACCCGGAAAGTGTGCCGATCAATATGCTGGTGCCGATTGCTGGCACACCGCTCGGGGAGAGCGCGCCGGTCAGCGTCGTCGAGATGGCGCGGGCGATTGCTGTCTGCCGCATTGTGTTCCCGAAAAGCTGGGTGCGCCTGTCAGCGGGGCGCGACGGGATGAGCGATGAGGGCCAGGCGCTCTGCCTGCTGGCGGGGGCAAACTCGATTTTCGTTGGCGATCGCCTTTTGACCACGGATAATCCCGATGTGGATGAGGATGAGGCGCTGATGGATGCCATGGGGCTTGAAGCAGCGGGCCATGCCGAGATGGAAGCGGGTCAGGGTCGAACCACCCTGATCGGGGGATAAAGTGGCGGAGCTTGAGGCCGTTCTCTGGGATTTTGGGGGCGTGTTCACGACCTCGCCGTTCGATGCGTTTCGCCGTTATGAAGACGAGCGGGGGCTGCCCGCGGATTTCATCCGTTCGGTCAATGCGAAGGACAAGGACACCAATGCCTGGGCGCAGCTGGAGCGCAGCGAGTTGGGCCCGGATGCGTTCGACCAGCTGTTCCGCGAGGAGTCCCGGGCGCTGGGGCACGAAGTCTCCGGGGCAGATGTCTTGGCGCTATTGTCGGGTGATCTCCGGCCACGGATTATCACGGCGCTGAAAGCCTGCAAGGCGCGCGTCAAAGTCGGCTGCATCACGAATAATGCCAAAGTTGGCCGCGGGGCTTCAATGGCGGATAATGAGGTCAAAGCGAAGGCCGTCGCAGAGGTGATTGCCCTGTTCGACCATGTTTTGGAGAGCTCGAAGATTGGTCTGCGCAAGCCTGATCCCCGGATTTATGCCCTGATGTGCGAGGGCCTCGATGTTGATCCCAAGGCTTGCATCTATATCGATGATCTCGGGATCAATCTGAAACCGGCGCGGCAGATGGGGATGACAACGATCAAGGCGGTCAGCGAAGCGCAGATCCTCGCAGATCTCGCTGAAGCGACCGGATTTGACCTTGGCTAAGCGCCGCGCCTGGGCCGCACTTGGTCTCATGAGCGTCGGCCTCGCCGCGTGTAGTGCGCCGGCGGAGCCCGATCCGCCGCCGCGCCGGGCGCCTGATAATACGCTGGTCGAAACGCCCACGCGGCCAGAGCCGCCAGTCTTGCCGGACGCGGTCATCGCCGAACGGGACGCGCTGCTTGAGATCGCAGGGGACGGCCGGCTGCGCGCATTTTCGCGGCGGGCTGCGGCGACGGACGGGTTCGTTTCAAATTTTGCAGATGATGATCACTATGATCATTGGTATCTGTTGCGCCAGACGGGGGTCGATCCGCTGGCGCAGTTCCAATTGCTGTTCGAACAGCCCCACGCGGCGCGGCAGGTGGGCCAAGAGACTTGGTACATCTGGCCGGACCTGGCGGCCCTCTCCGCCGAGGACCTGTTGCTGGAGCGGTTGAGTTTCCAGGACCGTGCGCGGCTCACCGCTTTGATCGGCGAGGATGGTGTGCAGCGCATCCGGGCGGGATCGGCCTATCCCGGCTTCCGCACCGCTATCGCCGCCGATGGCCGATGGGTATATTTCCTCCACGAGATAGGTGGACCGGACGATGAAGGAGTGGATGAGTGATGGATAAGATCGGAGCCGATGCGGCGATTGCGGCGCTGAGTGGGTGGCGCGCCACCGAGGGCGACCGCGATGCGATCTCCAAGAGTTTCAAGTTTGCGGACTTCAAGACGGCCTGGGCCTTTATGTCCGGCGCGGCTTTGAAGGCTGAGCAAATGGACCACCATCCGGAATGGTCAAACGTTTACAATCGCGTCGACGTCGTCCTGACGACCCATGATGCCGATGGCGTGACCGCCAAGGATACCGAGCTTGGCGCGTTCATGGACGCCCTGGCGGAGAAACTCAGCTAGGGCTTAAGGGCTTAGCCGGCGACGAACTGGATTTCTGCGAGGCGCGCATAGAGGCCGCCGCGGGCGACGAGCTCGTCATGGGTTCCCGTTTCGACGACTTCGCCGTCATCCATCACGACGATCCGGTCCGCCTTACGCACGGTCGACAGTCTATGGGCGATGGCGAGCGTTGTGCGGCCCTTGGCGGCCGCTTCGAGGGCTTTCTGGACCAAGGCTTCGGATTCGGAATCGAGCGCGCTTGTCGCCTCATCGAGAAGGAGGACCGGGGCGTTGCGGACGAGCGCGCGGGCCAGGGCAACGCGTTGACGCTGACCGCCGGAGAGGGACCGGCCCTTCGCGCCAAGATCCGTTTCGAGGCCTGACTTCTCAGAGAGGAAGCCCCAGGCTTCGGCTTTTTCAGCCGCGCCGATCAATAGGTGATCGGTTGCGGTTTCTTCCCCAAAAGCGATGTTGTCGCGGGCCGAGCCGGTGAAGAGGGTGGATTCCTGCGGTGCATAGGCAAATTGAGACCGCCAAGCCCGCGGGTCTGCGGCCACCGCTGCGATCCCGTCTAGGCGGACCGTTCCGGCGTCTGGATCGAAAAGTCGGAGCGCCAGCCGGAAAACGGTCGATTTGCCGGCGCCCGATGGGCCGACGAGGGCGACAAACTCGCCGGGTGCAACCGTCAGTGTGAAGTTTCGAAGGGCACTCGCCGAGCTGCCCTCATATCCGAATGTGACGTTCTCAAATTGGAGCGCGCCCTCGACACGGTGGGGCAGGGCAACGGGCGTTGCCGGCGCCGTGATTTCAGGAGCGGCGTTGAAGACGTCGGCGGCGCGATCAGCGGCGCCCGCGGCGCGCATCACCTCGCCGTAAACTTCAGCGAGCATGCCGAAGCCGGAGCCGGCATAGAGCGCATAAAGAATGAGTGAGGCGAGTTCGCCGCCCGTCATGGCGCCCGTTGTCACCCAGCGGGCGCCGAGCCAAAGAGTTGGCTTCTGCAAGAAGCGCGTCGAACTCAGCGTTCGCAAAGCCACTTTCGTTCCACGCTTCACCAGAACGGTAAGCCAGACCAAGAATTTGTGTATCCAATGGACGGTGATTCCAGTTTGTTGATGAGAACGGATACTTTGTCCAATCGTTCCAGAAAGTAGAACCTGGGATGATTGTACGCTTCACGTTGAAGCCTGCGTCACGCAACTGAGCCGCAACAGCGTCAGTTGTGTTTTTGCGCCAGTCGTCATCGATGGAAACAATTTCCATCTCGAAGTCTGCCATGCCTGCCTCTGTCAGAAGTGCAAGCGCGCCTTCAGGATCATATGGCATACCTGGAACATCTGCCCAAGCAGG